>JAIOSY010000134.1 GCA_021107375.1 Sulfurimonas sp. | reverse complement strand
AGGTTTTAAAGCACCATAAAGTGATTTAAGAAGAGTTGATTTTCCACTACCACTAGCACCTGTTATAAAAACAAAACTACCAGAATTAACAGAAAAATTAACCTTATTTATAATTGCTTCATCATTAGAATAAGATAAAGATAAATTATTAGCAATTATTACTTTATCCATTTAAAAGCCCATTTAAATATTTATGTGCGATTAAATTACTTTTAGATTTTAAAGGTAAAGATGGATAATATGATGCTGTTTTACCTTTAACCAATAAGTATAAATGCTCTGGTCTATCAAAACTTCCCATTGATAAACGAACCATTACCACATCACTTGACTCATAAACTCTTTCAAAATGGATAAACCCACCATCAAACTTTTCAGTTTTTGCATGTAGTTCTAATATCTTGGCATGTGGGAGTTCAACAGATAAAAAATCAAAATTACCCTCAATAGATAATGCTTTAGATTCTTCTTCATTTATCATCGTTACATCATAAATATTTTTCTCCATCTTCTTCCATCTATCTTCATATTTGGAACTTATGGCAATATCTTTATTTTTATTTATATGAAGTGTAGTTTTATTAAATGCTATGAAAGTTTCATATGAATAAGCATAATAATTTTCACTATCAGTACGAAGTTCTAACTTTCCACCAACACTTAAAACTCTATTTGCCTCTTGAATAAAACTTGTAGATATAACTCTTCTGTGTGGTTTTTTATCCCAAGGAACTGGAAAATGAACATATATTTTACCAACAATATTTGATGGTACTAACTCCATAAAAAGTCTAGCATCATAATCTAAGATAAGTAGATTATCTAAGTTTTGAATAGCAATTTGCTTAAGAACCTGTTCAATTGATGGTCTGTGAATCTCTATCCCTATAAAAAGTATCTCTGGATTATTTACAGCTTGATGAAGAAGATGACGACCTGAACCAAAACCAACCTCAATTCTAACATCTTTGGCATGTGGAAACTTTGAAGCAAAATAGCTAATATCTTTAAGAGCATTAACCTCTTGAAGATGAATGTTTTTTTCTTGCTCTGGTACATTAGAAGATAAAACATCTAATTTAGCTAATTTTGAATAAGCTAAAAGTGCTTTATGTACATTATGTATCGAAGATGGTCTTGTTAATTTATCAGATTTTAATAGATTTTTATTTTCATCTAACTTTACTAGTAAAAAAAACTTATCATTCTCAACAGTTGTTGAGATTAAAAACTCTTTATCGTGATTTGCATTTTTTACTATAAAATCAAAATTGACACCATCAACCATTTGTGGAAAATCAATAGTTTCAAATTTATCAATATGAAGATGTGGCATTAGTTTTCACTCATATCAAAATCATCCATTGCATTTACACTACTAGTATTTCCATTATCAGAAGGGGATTTTTTGACATCTATATCAGCCTCTTTTGAAACTATTTTTTTACCCTGTGTTTTAGAGGTTGTAAATTTAACTTCTAGACTTGGTTCTGATTTAATAGAAAAATTATCTACACTATAAACAGTATAAAAATATGTTGTATTTGGCTCAACTGCAGTATCAACAAAAGTTTTACCTTTTATATCTGTAAACTCTTCACTAGATATATTTAACCAATTTCTTGATATTTTTTTTATAACACTATAACTTTTAACTCTAGAATCATTAGAATTCCAACTAATCTCTAAATTATTATTTACAATCCTAACCTCAACCATAGATGGTGTTAATGGTCTCGCTAAAGTTTTACCATGAGTAGATTTAACAGCACAATTACTTTCAAGTTCATCTTTATCAACAACACTAATTCTATAAAAATAATTTTTACCATCCTCTTCTACTTCATCAATAAATTGATTAGTTTTTACCGAAGTTATTAAATCATAGTTTCCATCTATACTTCCAGCTCTATATATATTATAATGCATAAAATCAACTATATTAGTTTTACCCCATACTATTGTGATTTTTTTAGGTAAATCTTTTGTTGCTACAATATTTTCTATCTGCTTTGGCAATGCCTTTGTGATAACTTTAACCTCTGCACTAGGATTAGATACAATATTTGTATATGTTACAACACGAATTCTATATTTATATACATAATTATCTTTTAGCTCAGTATCAATATATTCAGCGTTCAACCTACCTTTTATAGTTTCTAACTTACTCCATTTATCTTCTGATAATGTTTTTCTCTCAATAATATATGATTTAACAATATGATTTGTATGTGGTCGCCAAATAATTTTTGCACTTCTTGGCATATCTTGAGCAACATATATCCATGAAACAGAATCTAATACAGGAAGTGTCTTAACTGTAACACTTTTACTTGCTTGAGACTCAGAATCTTTTGAATAAGTTTTAAAATAATAGCTATATTGAGTTTGAGGTTTAACATTATCATCAACATAGTGAGTTACAAAACGATTTTTTACCGTATCATAATACTTAGGTTCTGTTTCCTCTTTATCAAGTGTTTGTTTATAAACATATACACCTTTAACTCTAGCATCTGTTATACTATTCCACTCAAATCCAACAGCTTGCATATCAGTAAACACCCCATTTTGAGTAAGGGTAATAACTGGTAGCGTTGAATCAACAACTGCTGTATCTTTTGGTTTTGGTGTTGTAGCTACACAACCACTAAATGTCAGTATTGAAACTGTTAATAATGTGACTAGGTTCCATAACTTCATTAATCTGCTCCGAATTAAATTTTTTATCTATATAATTTTTCATAACTTCATCAAGCTGAGCAACAAAAGATACCTTCTTTTTTGTTGTAGGATGGATAAAATATATTATGTATGCATGAAGCAAAACTCGTTCCGATTTCTCTTGTTTTGGGGCTAATCCATATATATGATCGCCTAATATATGTCTATTTATTGTCTCAAGATGTACCCGAATTTGATGAGTTCTTCCAGTAAAAAGTTTACAAGCTACAAGTTGCGTAGTTTCATCATCTGATGGGAGAAGAGATGCAAACTGAGTTTTTGCATATTTTCCAGTTTCTACTGATGCCATTTTTAAACGATTATGTTGACTTCTTCCAATGTTACACTCAATTGTTGT
>JAIOSY010000031.1 GCA_021107375.1 Sulfurimonas sp. | reverse complement strand
TGAATATACGATAAAAGCATTGAAAAAAGGTTTACATGTATTTTGTGAAAAACCACCCGCTCATACAATAGCAGAATTAAATGAAGTTATAAAAGTTGAAAAAGAGACACAAAAAGTTTTAAAATATGGTTTTAATCATAGACTTCATTATTCTATTATAGAAGCTAAAAAATTAATTGACAGTGGAGATATGGGAAAACTTCTTTGGATGAGGGGTGCTTATGGTAAGGCAGGAAGTATTGATTATCATAAAAATTGGAGAAATTATAAAAAATACTCTGGAGGTGGAATACTTTTAGATCAAGGTATTCATATGCTTGATTTAATGTGTTACTTTACAGGTTCTGATTTTGAAGTATTACATGCAAAACTTTCCAGTAGTTTTTGGGAGATAGAAGTTGAAGATAATGCATTTATAACTATGCAAAACAGCCAAAGTGTTATTGCCACTATGCATTCAAGTGCAACACAATGGAAGCATAAATTTTTACTAGAGATGGAGTTTGAAGATGGATATATAAATCTTGATGGAATACTCTCAAACTCTAGAAGTTATGCTCCAGAAACATTAGTAACAGCAAGAAGAGAGTTTGAAGATATTACTTATGCGATGGGTAAACCACAAGAGACTACAACATGGTTTGAAAATGATGATAGTTGGAAACTAGAGCTTGAAGAGTTTGTGAATGCAGTTTTAAATAATACTGAAATTTTAAATGGTACAAGTAAAGATGCATATAGAGCTTTAGCTTTAGTTGAAGATGTTTACAATAAAAGTATGTTTTATGCTTAAAAAAAGAGTATTACTTACTGGTGGTAGTAGAGGTATAGGAAAAGCTATTTATGATGAACTTAAAGAAGAGTTTGAAGTTATAGCACCAGCTAGAAATGAATTGAATTTAACCTCTATGGAGTCTATTCATAACTATTTTCAAGCAGAGCCAAAATTTGATATTTTGATAAATAATGCTGGTATAAACATTATTAAAGAGATTGAAAATATTTTAGATGAAGATATTGAAAAAATAAATATGATAAATTTAGTTGCTCCATTGAAATTAATTCAGTATTGTGTTAAAAATATGAAGCAAAATAGATTTGGTAAAATCGTAAATATTAGTTCTATATGGGGTGTAAAAAGTAAAGAAAAAAGAACTTTATATAGTGCTACAAAGTTCGGACTCATAGGGCAAACAAAGGCTCTTTGTCAAGAGTTAGGAGAGTACAATATTCTTATAAACTCTATCTGCCCTGGTTTTACAGCAACTAATCTTACGATGGAGAGTTTAAGTAAAGAAGAATTAGGTGATATTCAAAAGCAAATACCTCTTGGAAGATTAGCCTCGTCAAAAGAGATAGCAAAAAGTGTAAAGTTTTTAGTAAGTGATGAAAATAGCTATATAACAGGGCAAACACTTGTGATAGATGGGGGATTTACAGCATGAAAAGTTTAAATATCAAATCAAATATTCATAATTATCAAGTAGATTTTAAAGAAAATTTATCTTTTATAAAAACTCTTCTAAAATTAGAAAAAGCTATTTTTGTAATAGATAAAAATGTATATAAACTTTATAAAAAAGAGTTTAAAAATATTTCTAAAGATAAATTACTACTTTTAGATGCTATTGAAGAGAAAAAAACTTTAAAAAGTGTTCAAAAAATTTATGAGTTTTTAGCAAAAGAAGATGCTAAAAAAAATATAACTTTAATCTCTGTTGGTGGAGGGATTACTCAGGATATTACAGGTTTTGTAGCATCTACACTTTATCGAGGGATTAGGTGGATATTTATTCCTACAACATTTTTAGCTCAGGCTGATAGTTGTATAGGTAGTAAAACTTCATTAAATTTTAAGAGTTATAAGAACATCATAGGTGGTTTTTATCCTCCTCATCAAATATATGTAGCACCGAAGTTTTTACAAACATTAAATAAAAAAGATTTTTATAGTGGTATTGGTGAAGTTATAAAATTTGCATTATTAAAAGAAAAATATCCAAAAAATATAGACAAAATTATAGATATGGTTGAATCTTTAAAAGCAGATAAAAATCAACTACAAATTATTAGAAAAACTATGTCTGTTAAACAAGAGTATATTGCAACTGATGAATTTGATACAGGTAAAAGAAACCTTTTTAATTATGGTCATTGTTTTGGTCATGCACTAGAAAATGCATCTCATTATAAAATTCCACATGGTATAGCTGTAACTATTGGGATGATATATGCAAATATTGTTTCTTGTGAGAGAGGATTGATAAGTAAAAAGGTATTTAATAAACTAAATAATAAACTTTTATTGCCAAATATATATATGAAGTTAAAATTATCATACTTTGATGAAAATATATTGCTAGAATCTATGAAAAACGATAAAAAAAGAGTTGGAAAAGATTTAACAATAGTTATAGCTGTGGATAATGATATTCGAGCAAAAAAACTTGATGATTTATCTTTTAGTGAGTTTTCTAAAACTTATAGTCAACTTTTGAAGATTTTAGAGATTAAATGAAAGTAGCTGTTACTTCAAAATCATTTAGTAAAAATAGTATTCTTATAAATGAGTTAAAAAAATACTTTGATGATGTAAAGTTGAATTATGCTACAAAAAAACTAAATGATGAAGAGCTTATAGAGTTTTTACAAGATTGTGATGGAGTAATTATTGCATTAGAAGATATAAATAAGTATGTAATAGATTCTTTGCCAAAGTTAAAAGTAGTGTCAAAATTTGGTGTTGGTCTTGATAATATAGATTTGGAATATTGTGAAAAACAAAATATTAAGATAGGCTGGGTCGGTGGTATAAATAGGCAAAGTGTAGCAGAGATGACACTTGGGTTTATGCTTATGCTTATAAGAAATTTATATGAAAGTTCTAATAAACTATCAGATGGCATGTGGGATAAGAACGGAGGATATAGTTTATATGGTAAAACTATAGGGATAATAGGTGTCGGACATATTGCTAAAGAACTTATAAAATTACTTAAACCGTTTGGGTGTAAGATTTTAGTTAATGATATAATTAATCAAGAACAATACTATAAAGAAAATAGTTTAGAAGAGGTTTCAAAAGAGTGTATTTTTAAAAATAGTGATATTATTACACTTCATACACCTTTAAATAGCGATACAAAATATCTTATAAATAGTGATAGTTTAAAATTAATGAAAAAAACTTCTTTTATTATTAATACGGCAAGAGGTGATTTAGTAAACTTGGGTGATTTAAAGTATGCTTTGCAAAATAGTTTAATTGCTGGTGGTGCGATAGATGTTTATGATAGTGAACCACCTCAAGATAGAGAGCTTTTAGGTTTAGAAAATCTTATATGCACACCTCATATAGGTGGTAATTCAAATGAAGCAGTTCTTGCAATGGGACGAAGTGCTATTAATCTTTTAAAGGAATTGTTAAATGATAAAGGGTAAAAAAATAGTAGCTATGATACCTGCTAGACTTGGAAGTCAAAGAATTCCCAAAAAGAATTTAAGACTTTTGGGAGATAAAGTTTTGACTCAGTGGGTAGCAGAAGCTTGTAAAGATGCTGGGGTATTTGATGATATTTATATAAATTCAGAATCTGAATTATTTGAAAAAATAGCTTCTGATGTTAATGTTAAATACTATAAAAGACCTGAAGAGTTAGCTTCAAATAGTGCTACAAATGATGATTTTGGTTTGGACTTTATAGAAAATATTGAGTGTGATATATTAGTACAAGTTAACCCAACTTCCCCTTTTACAACTAGTCAAGATATTAAAGCTTTAGTTGAAATGTTTTTAGAGGGTGATTATAAAACTGTGCATACGGTAAAAGATGAACAGATAGAGGGGCTTTATGATGGTAAACCTTTAAATTTTAATCCTTTGAAGCAGATGCCACCATCTCAGGAATTAATTCCTGTTAAACTTTTTATATCTTCTATTATGGCTTGGGATAGTAGTGTATTTAAAAAAAATATGGCTGATAGTGGTTGTGCTGTTTATGGAG
>JAIOSY010000073.1 GCA_021107375.1 Sulfurimonas sp. | reverse complement strand
GTTTTCTGAAAGTACTTGGGCATCAGTATTTATAAGCATCATTTCTATACCAGTAACACCCTCGTTAATCATATGACCAATCATGTTACCACCACCACCACCAACACCAACTGCGATAATTCTTGCGCCATTAATATTGCTTGATTCTTCTATTATAAATGGTTCCATTACTTTACTCCTTTAAAATAACTGGGTTGCCCAGTTCCAAAATTTGCTAAAAGCTCCAGCTTCATCACTCTTTTTATCTTTTTTAGATGGTAGAGTAACTATTTTATCAGTAGAACTACCTTCTTCTTGTGCTGGAACGATTGGTATATCAATCTCTTGTGTTAAATTAACACTCGTTTGTGAAGATGGAGTCTCATTTGAATGACGAACTTTTTTATTTACATCTATTTCATAAGGTGTATATGCTGATGCACTATACATAATAAGACCAACAGCACTTGAAAATTCTGGATCACGAAGATTATCAAATAATCCATCCATCTCTTTTGGTTTAGCAATTCTAACTGGCATTGAACCAAATGTTGCAATAGCTAAATCTCTAATCCCTTCCATTTTTGCAAAACCACCAGTTAAAATAACACCAGCACCAATTTGATCTTTTAATCCACTGTTTTCAATGAATTGAGAAAGTATCATTAAAGTTTCTTCAACTCTTGCAAAAATAACATTATGTACAACTTCTAAAGATACTTCATGGGTATTGTTTTCATCACCAATAATTGGGAGTTCTATTAAATCATTTGTAGGTGTTAATAATGAACCATAACTAAGTTTTACAGAATCAGCAATATTTAAAGGTGTATGAAGAGCCATGGATAAATCACTTGTTACATGGTTAGAACCAACTCCTAAGAAGTCATTGTATTTTATTGAATTTCCTACATGTATTGTTATGTTACTAGTATTTCCACCCATATCAATAACAGCAACACCAAGCTCTTTTTCATCTGAATTAATTGTTGCAATTGATGAAGCATAACTATTTAGAATTACATTTTCAACTTCAATTCCAGCTCCACGAACAGCTTTTTTTAAGTTGTTTAGATTTGATTTTTGAGTAGTTATAATATGTGTTTCAACTTCAAGTCTTGAAGCATTCATCCCAAGAGGGTCTTCAATAAAATCTTGGTCATCTACTTTAAAATTAAAAGGAAGAGCATGTAAAACTTCAAATTCATTTGGAATATTTGCATTATAAAGAGAGGTTTGCATAACTCGTTCAATCTCTTTAAAACTAATCTCTTTATTTGGAATATTTACAATACCATTAGAGTTTAAACTTTTTGTATATGCACCAGATATTGTTACTATTGCTTTTTTAATATCACTACCTGCAACTCTTTTTGCATCAGATACAGCAGTTTTTATAGATTTAGAAGCTAACTCAATATTAGTTATACTTCCTTTTTTTAAACCTTGTGCTTTTGTTGTACCAGCTCCAATAATTTGAATAGAATCATCATCATTAATTTGAGCGATAATTGCACATATTTTTGTAGAGCCAATATCTATAGCTAAAACAGTTTTACTCAAATTAGAGTCCTTGGATGAAAATCTCTGTTTTGTACTTGTTTTAAAGAATTTTTAACAAGCCTTCATTAAACATAGCACTTTTTATTTTATTAATAGAATCATCTTGATTAATACTTGAATTACTAAGCAATTTTTGTTCCAAAATGTTATATAAAATAATTGTTCCACTTTCAAGAGTGATAAAATCTCTTTTTTTCTGTGTGTTAAATAATTTAATTAAAAATTCATTACTTTCAAGTACAGGTATTCCTGTGATTTCAACAGCATCTGTATGTGTTAAAAATTTAGTTACCTTTCCTTTAAATGTTTCAACTGAAGTTGTAGCTAACTCTATAAGTTTTGTTTTTTTCTCTTGAGATATAAAAAGTGGTAAAACATCAGCTTTTGCATCTTCAAAACTTTTTACTTGAGATGGATTGATTTTAGCTAGTTCAAATGTGAAATATTCTCCATCAATCTCTATCGGTTTTAAGTATGGTTTATTAAGAGATAGCTTTTTAACTTTTTCTAGTGTTACTTCATTAAATGGATTGTTGCTTTGAGATATAACTAACGATGAGATTTTAATATCAGAAGAAAGTTTACCTTTTTTGTAAGAGATATAAGATCTTAATGCTAAATCTTTTGTTGCTTTTGCGTTAAGTTCTGCAATAACATTATCTTTAGCATCATCTATAGAAACAATTTTTCCATTTTCATCTTTAAAGTGGTTTTTGTTTTTAGAGTAATACTCAGATATTTTAGTTTCATCATAATCTTTGGTAACTTTTTCTTGTTTTATATATTTTACTTCATAGCTAGTTTCACTCATGAAGTTTTCTTGTTTAGTTTTCCAAAATTGTTTTAGTGAATCATCTGATGTATCTATCTCTATATTTTTATCTGTTAAGATTTTATACTCAATTTTATCAGATATGTTTAGAATTGTATTAATAATATTTGATTCATTTTTACTTACTTCAATAGGTAAAAGTTTTAAAACCTTTTTAATAAGTAACTGCTTTTTATCATCTGCTTCATACTCATTTGAATTTAAATTGTTTCTTGAAAGGGCTTCTTTGTAGATTGTTTTATCGAAAACTCCATCTTTAAAGAAAAATTCTTGAGTTTTAAGTTCTGCCAGTAAATCTGCATCACTAACTCTTAAATCATATGAGGCGGCAAGATTTAAAATTAGAGCTTGATCTGTTAGATGTTTTAAAGCTTGTCCTTGAAGACCAAAGCTTTTTGCTTTTTCTTCATCAAAGTTACCTTGAAACATTTTGTTATATTGTCCATATAAATTGGAGTAAGATTTTTGTAGTTCCCCCATAGTTATTTCAATATTTCCAACTTTTGCAACTGCTCCAGCTTTGTCTCCATAAGAGTACTGACCCCAACCAACAAAACCTGCTCCAACAAAAGCGATTGTTGAAATCCAAATTGTAATAATGAGGTATTTTTTATGTCTTTGCATCCATGTAATCATATATCTAAACCTTGATAATAATATTTTTGTTATTTTAGGTAAATAGTTATTAAAACTTCATAAAATAGGAGTTAAGATTCAAATATGGTAGTATTACAAAAAACAAAT
>JAIOSY010000015.1 GCA_021107375.1 Sulfurimonas sp. | reverse complement strand
AGAAAAAGTACCGTTTTCATCACTTTTAACAGTAGTTTTAGAGTCACTAATCATTGCACCAAAAATTGGCATTGAAGAGTTTGAGTCTATGATTTTACCACTAAATGAAGCAAAAAGCAGGGTGTGTAGTAGGGCTAAGATTGTAAAAAGTTTTATCAAATATATTCTCGTTTTTTAGTTGTTTGTTCTAAGCAAAATATATACCAAACTCTAGCGTTCGTTTAAAAAATAACGCAGACTTGTATCACTCCACTCTTTTGATAGGTTTAGATGTTTTTCTATTGAGGCATAAACTTTCTCGAAATCTTTGTTTTTAGCACTAAGTTCATCAATAACATCAGCTAAAGCGATTTTACCAGCATCCATAACATCTTTTGGAAACTGCATCATGTTAACATCAAGTTCTTTTAGTTTTTGTAAAGCTTTTATATTTTCGGCATGAAATTCATAAGTCATATTTGAGTTCATCTCACTTGAAGCCACTTCAAGCATAGACTGATGCTCAAATGGCAGCTTTTCCCAAGACTTTTTATTAAATGTAAGCTCTAAAATAGAACCAGGCTCATGCCAACCAGAGTAATAATAAGGTGCAACTTTATAAAACCCCATCTTAATATCAAGAGCAGGGCCAACCCACTCAGTAGCATCAATCACACCACGCTCTAAAGATGTATAAATCTCTCCGGCAGGTAAAAGTATCGGATTTACTCCCATTTTGGCAAAAACTTCACCACCAAGACCAGGGATTCTCATCTTTAAGCCTTTCATATCTTCTATGGAGTTTATCGGTTTTCTAAACCATCCACCCATTTGAATATTTGTGTTTCCACCCATAAACGGATGAAGATTGTATTTTGCATACTGCTCTCGCCAAAGCTCTAACCCACCACCAAAAAGCATCCAAGAGTTAATCTCTTCAGCTGTAAAACCAAAAGGGATTCCACTATAAAGTGAAAATGCAGAGTTCTTACCTTTCCAGTAGTAAGGTCCAGAGTGAAAAGCATCTATCTGCCCACTACTAGCTGCATCAAACACAGCCAAAGCTGGTATAAGTACATTTTTAGGATAGATTTTAATCTCTAAACTTCCACCACTAATATCCTTAACTCTCTGAGCAAACCTCTCAACTCCAATCCCCATAATGGGAAAATGAGCAGGCCAACTAGTAGCAAGTTTTATAACAGTTTTTTTATTACGGTTAAAATTAACCCTCTTTTTATCATCACCCTTGGCATGTGGATGTTTAGAGTAGTCAATAGCCTGACGATTACTCTCATTACACCCACCCAAAGCCAATGCCGCCGAAGTAGCAGTAGCTGTTGTTAGAAAATCTCTACGGTTCATTATTAGCTAACCTTTTGAGTTAATCTACCAGTAGCATACTGATGTAAAATACTAGAAACCAATGTTTGGTATGGTAAACCCAACTCAACAGCATTTGTTTTTAGGGCTTCTAAATCATTTGAAGATAAGCGTATATTGATTCTTTTATCTTTTTTCAGAGTATTTTTTGCTATATTTTGATGGGTTTGTATCTCATCTTTTAAATTCTCTACAGACTCCCATTCTCCAGACTCTAAAGAATTGATAAGCTCTTGTTCCTCTTTATCTAATTTAATACTCATTACTTTTTACCTCCAAGATATTTCTTTGTAAATTGTCTATTTGGAATAATAGTTTTTAAAAACTTTTCATTATCATTCTCAACAAATGGAACTAAATAAACATAATCATTTACATTTATAACTAGAATCTTTTGATTGTCATATCTTTCACTATTTGGATGCTTAATAACATCAAGCAAATCACCCTGTTCAATATGCATAACAATCTGTTCAAAACTAATGTCACGACTCTCTTTTAGTAACAAGTTTTTTTCTTTATTCCAGTTATATGTTGTCATGAAGTAATTTTATCACATTGTGTGCCTTTTGTCAATCTCTTGGCATGTGGGACGAGCCGATATAAATATCAGCTCGTCAATAATCTTGTAAAGATTATTTCTCAAGCTTCTCGCTTAAGAAACATGTTGTGTGTTATATAAGATATTTGTAAAATAACACACACTTTGTCGTGTTATTTAAAAATACACTATTAAACATAGATTCAATTTTTAAGCCTTTTATATCTTTTTTTTTAAATAATGATAATTTAATATTTTTTTAACTAGATTTATCTTTTTAACACATAAATAATTTGTTAGTTATTTATGTTAATTAAGATTATTTTACATATAATGTGTTTTATTAAATAATTAGGTGAAAAATGAACGAACCCTCAAAGTATAAAAAAGAAGGAGCATTCTTTTTTTTCTCACTAGAGCATGCTCTTACTTATGGTATAAGCCATTTTGGAGAGGACACAAAAGAAAGAAAAGAGTTCATTGAAAACAATGAGCACTTATATGCTGGAACGATGTTAGTTGCACTTTTTTCTTATCTAGAAAGCACACTTGGTCGGACATGGATATCACGGTGTGGAGGTAGAAAAAAATCTGAACTAGAGATTCTCAGATTTGTAAGAAATGCATTTATTCATTGCAATAGTCATATTCGTGATTTAAACTCTCATTCAGAATATGAAGAAAAAAGGTTAAGAAAGTATATATCAAATTTAAAAGCTGGAAATATAGAAGATGAAAAAGGAAACATTTACCCAGTTTATATTGACATAACCGATGAAGGCGTAATTACTCTAAAAAAAAGTGCTATACACGTATTTAAAGTTTACAGATGTAAATTAAGTCATTAAAAACCACCTAACAAGAACGAGGAACGCAATGATTTACCCTGCGGGAAAATCATCGCTCACGACAAACGTTATGGTTCAATTTCAAATTTAAAAGGATAATCGTATGGATGAAGGTAAATTTGTTGCAGATTTTATTGCAAAGAATATAGAAAATATTTGGAGTATAGGGAAAAAAACTTTTCATTCATTTGATGAAACCGTACAAATAAAATTAAAAATAGCATATACTACATATCTTAACACTACAAGAGATAAATATTCTAAGTCAAAATCTTTTTTTATTAGAAAT
>JAIOSY010000308.1 GCA_021107375.1 Sulfurimonas sp. | reverse complement strand
TAAAATATCTTCAGGGATTCCTGCCGTTTCACTTCCAAAAAATATAAAATCACCATCTTTAAACTGAGCATCAAAATATGGTCTATCTGTTTTTGTTGTAGCAAAATGAGCATTATCCGTTATATTGTTTTTATCGAAAAACTCTTCTATATTTTCCCAAACATGTAAATCTAACTTCTCCCAATAATCAAGCCCTGCTCTACGAACAGCTTTTTCATTTATATCAAAACCTATTGGCTTAATTAAATGAAGAGATGCTCCAGCATTTACACAAAGCCTACCTATTGCACCTGTATTGTTTGGAATTTGTGGGTTTACCAATACTAAATTAAAAGACATTTTAAAAGATTACCGTTTTATTTGCATATACAAATATTCTATCTTCAAGAGCAAGTTTTAATGCACGAGATAAAACAATTTTTTCTACATCTTTTCCTGAGCGTTGCATATCTTTCCAACCATAAGCATGATTAACATGTATAATCTCTTGAGAGATGATTGGACCTTCATCAAGATTGTTATTTACAAAGTGAGCAGTTGCTCCAATTATTTTAACACCTCTGTCATAAGCTTGTTTGTAAGGGTTAGCTCCGATAAATGCTGGTAAAAATGAGTGATGAATATTTATAATTTTATCTTCATATGCCTCTACAAATCTAGGAGTTAAAATTCTCATATATTTAGCTAAAACTATATAATCAACATCTTTAAAACTATCTATACACTCTATTATTTTAGATTCATGCTCCACTCTTTCTAAATTTTCATGAGAAACTGTAATATATGGAATATTAAATTTACTCACCAAAGATTCAAGTTTATCATAGTTAGATACAACTGCTAAAATATTTGCTTCAAGTTCTCCGGCTTCATGACGAATCAATATATCACCAAGAGCATGCATCTCTTTTGTAGCCATAATAATAATATTTTTCTTTTTAGGTTCTATAACTTCTATACTAGAACCTTTAGGTAGGACATCATTAAGAGATTTTTGCAATTCATCAGGATTTACATCACCATCAACAACACTTCTCATAAAAAATTTATTATTTTCTTTATCAACAAACTCATTATTTGAAAGCATATTTAAAGCATAATTGAAAAAAACTGTTGAAACTTTATAAACTATACCTTTTTCATCATTAGCAGCTATTAGAACTCTATATTTGCTCACTATTTTTTCCTTTCTCTAACATCTCTACTCTTGTATCTATCGTGGCTAAAGTGTATTCCAAGAAATTAAGTGTCATATCAATCTTTGCTTCTATATTTGTGTTGTTAGGTGCTTGAAAACCCTCAAATAAGACAAGTAATCTCTCTTTTATAGATTTTAAGTACATTAACTCACCATCAGATGAAGCTATGGATAAATTTTCTTCTATATTTTCTTCTAATTTTTCCTCTTTTACTTCATGAATAATTTTTTCTTTAACTTCAAATTCAGAAGTGACTGGTTTTGTTGGGGTATCTTCCATCTCAGCAAGTGTTGATAATATTACATCTTTTAGTTCCATGATTTTAATAACCACCTTTCAAATTCATTAAACTCAACATCAGTATCCATTTTTATAAAAAAATCTTTCATTTGAGTGTTTACATTTAAAAACTTTTTTCTCATTCCAGATAACCTTCGTATAGCAATTTTTGCATCACTATTTGAAGGATCCTTTTTTAAGACCTCTTTATATATCTCAAGAGCCTCTTCTTTAAGCCCTTGAAGTTCATAAATATTTGCTAGAGTGAGTGTTTGCATCTATTTTAAATACTATCTTTGGATATAGTTCGCGATAATTGAACCCATTTCACTTGTAGAGCAAACCTCTTTAGCATCAAATTGAGCTAAATCCTGAGTTCTATATCCCTCTTTTAATACTTTTTTGATAGCTTCATCTATCTTATCAGCTGCTTCAATCTCACCAAGTGCATATCTTAACATCATAGAAGCTGATGAGATTGTAGCAATTGGGTTTGCTATGCCTTGACCTGCAATATCTGGCGCAGAACCATGAATAGGCTCATAAACGCCTATTTTATCCCCAACAGATGCTGATGGTAAAAGACCGATAGAACCACAAAGCATAGATGCTTCATCACTTAAAATATCACCAAAAATATTTCCAGTAAGCATAACATCAAACTGTTTTGGGTCACGGATAAGTTGCATAGCTGCATTATCTACATACATGTGAGAAAGTTCAACTTCTGGATACTCTTTTGCTACCTCTTCAACTGTTTCTCTCCAAAGTTGAGAAACATCTAAAACATTTGCTTTATCTATTGAACAAACTCTTTTACCTCTTTTCTGTGCGATTTGAAATGCATGATGAGAGATACGAACAATCTCACTTTTTGTATAAACCATAGTGTTCCAGCCTTTATCTTCTGTGCGACCCTTAGGTTCACCAAAATAAATTCCACCAATAAGTTCACGAAGAACCATAATATCAACACCTTTGATAATCTCAGGCTTAAGTGAAGAGGCATTTATAAGTTCATCATAAACAACAGCAGGACGAAGATTTGCATAAACACCAAGCTCTTTACGAAATCTTAAAAGTCCACTTTCTGGTCTTTTTTCACGAGGTAAAGAATCCCATTTTTCTCCACCGATTGCTCCAAAAAGAACAGCATCACTACTTAATGATTTTGTAATTGTCTCTTGAGGAAGTGGATCACCAGTAATATCATAAGCGATACCACCCATTAAAACCTCTTCATAATCAAAGTGAAAATCACAACATGAAGATACGGCATCTAACACTTTAGCAGCCTCATCGATAATGTCTGGGCCAATTCCATCACCTTTAATAAGAGTTATGTTATAGTTTTGCTTTATTTACCTTTAACTTCGTTCGCAGCAAAGTTCATTAAACCACCTGCATCAATTAACTCTTGCATAAATGGAGGAATGGGAGTAAAGTTATATGATTTATTTGTAGTTTTATTTGTAATAGTACCAGCATTCATATCTACACTTACTTCATCACCCTCTTTTATCTCTGCACTCTCAGGTAATTCAAAAATTGGAAGACCCATATTAAATGCGTTTCTATAAAAAATTCTTGCAAAAGTTGGAGCGATAATAGCTGCAACACCTGCAGCTTTTAGTGCGATTGGTGCATGTTCTCTTGAACTTCCACAACCAAAATTCTCACCAGCAACAATAACATCGCCAACACTCATCTTACTTACAAATTCTGGATCAGCATCTTCCATTACATGTTTTGCTAACTCCTCTGGAACTGAAGTGTTAAGGTATCTCGCAGCTATAATTAAATCTGTATCAATATCTTTTCCAAAAGTCCAAACTTTTCCGTCAATATTTGCTTTTTGCATTATAAAAAATCCTATATATTTTACTAATTAATTTTGCGATTATATCTAAATTGTGGTTTGATTTTTATAAAGAGGAAATTGAGATAAGTTTTAAAGTAAGTTTTAAGCCTCTATAAGACTTAAAACTTCATCAACACTAAGTAGTTTTCCTGTTGATTTAACTACTCCATCCACTACAAGTGCTGGTGTGTTCATCACTCCATAATCCATGATTTTTTGAATATCTTCTACTTTTTCTACGCTATGAAATCCACCTATCTTTGCTATGGCTTGTTTAGCTACCAATTCTAAATCTTTACACTTTTTACAGCCAGTTCCTAAAATCTCTATTTTCACATTTTTTCCTTATAAAATAAAATTAAACAGATAAC
>JAIOSY010000237.1 GCA_021107375.1 Sulfurimonas sp. | reverse complement strand
TTTGATGTATCTATGAAATTTCCACATGCCACGAGGGATTCTTTATTTGCCAAAGCTACTTTTTTCCCACATGCCAAGCTTGTTAGTGTTGGACGAAGTCCTAAAAAGCCTACAAGTGCATTAACTACTAATTCACTTGCAGAATCTTCTATAACCTTTAGTATGTTTTCTTGTCCTGCGTAAACTCGTGTATGATTTACTTTAGAAATATCTTCTTCATCACTTACCACAACCACTTTTGGCATGTGGACTTTTATCTGCTCATTTAAAAGTTTAATATTTTTACCAGCAACTAAAACCTCAACTTTGATGTTGAACTTTTTAGCCACCTCAAGAGTATTTACACCGATAGAACCCGTAGAGCCTAAAACTACCAAACTATACAAGTCCTCTTAAAAGAACCAACATCACAATAGCACCAAAAAGATAGCCATCTATTCTATCTAAGACACCACCATGTCCAGGGAGTAAACTTCCACTATCTTTTACTCCAGCTGCTCTTTTTAGTGAACTCTCAAACAAATCACCAAAGATAGAACTAGTTGCTACCATGAAAGAGATTATAAATGAAACACCTAAATCAACGATAGAAAGACCAACAAACATACCACTAAGCGTTGCAACTAAAATACCACCTGCAACACCTTCAATAGTTTTGTTTGGGCTAGTCTCACAAAACTGAGTTTTACCTACACTTTTTCCAACGGCATAAGCTCCAACATCTGTCATTGCTACCGTTAATACTAACCATAACATTGCTATCATTCCGTACTCTTGGTACATGGTAAAAAGAAAAAGCATACCTGCAGTTGGGTATATAAAAGGAAAAAAGCTTTTCCATTTCAACTCTGGATTATAAGCGACAGCACTTGCATAAGCCACACCAGCCAACACAAACAAATCATCTCCATATGGATAGACTAAAGTAAGTAGCCAAATACCAACTCCATAAATAACCAAGTTGTTGTTTTTAATATCAAATAAAAGAAGAGCCTCTTTAAAGGCTAAAATATAAACAGCCCCAACAATAGCCCATGTTAAAAAAAAGTTATCTATAAAACCGATTGCTAAAGCAACACCGACAAGCGAAAAGCCAGTTATAATTCTCTCTTTATTGTTTTCATATATGCTCATAAAATTTCCTGATAATTATTGTTGTAATAAAGAGCAATTATATCAAGTTTAGGTTTAAACTTTAATATCTAGTATATGTAAAGGTTCTATATCTTCCCCTTGCTCATCCTCTTTTTTCTCACTTCTTTGTGTATCTCTATCAGCCTCATCTCGCTGATGATCACGGTCGGGATCAACTTCGTGATTTTCTTCAGTTGGACGAACCTCTAAAACTTTTTCTTCTTTTTCATTTGCTAAAGCCTGAGCCATCACATTTTGAAGGTCAAAACGGTTATTTTGATTGCCTTGCAAAGAAGACACTGTCGCTGTTTGTTGATTTACATAAATCGCATTTCCAATAGGTCCAATAGCCATTTTTAACTCCTCGTATCAATTTCGATAGTTTTATATTTATTATACAGCACATTTGCTCCATGCTGAATAGTAACTTCTCTTCTAGGAGTATAATCGACCAAATACCTATCTTTTTCAAACATTGTAAAATCTACACACAATCTTGCAGCACTCTCTATGATATGAAAAGGTAAATTTTGCTTATCAGTTCCTATAATTACATGGCAAGAGGGTCTATCTTTCATATGAATCCAAATATCTCTTGCTCTTGCATTTTTTAAAACTGAAATATTTCCTTTTTCATTTTTACCAAGTGAAACTTTATACCCCTCTATTAAAAAAGTTTCTATAGAGTCATCTCTTTTTATCTTTTTATTTTGTTCTTTTTTTGGAAATAGTAAACTTATTTTTGAAGATTCTGTTGCCTGGGCAACTGTATTTATAAACAGTTTTATATGCTCTATTTTAGATTCTAAAGAGGATTTTTCTATATGGAGATTTTTAGCTTTTTGTTTAGCTTTTTTACTTTTTGTAAAAAGTGCATTTGACATCTGTGAAACACTAGCATAATGCCTACCTAAATCTATCTCAACTTCAGTTCCATCATAATCTTCTATTTTTATAAGCATCTCATAAGGCTTTATCTTATGCATATTTGATAAAACTAAATTTCCATGATGTTGAGATATTTCAGCCTCATTTTTTAAACTCTCTTCATCATCCAAAGAGTTATAAAGTTTTTGAAGTTTTTTTAGCTTTTTATTTAAAAAAGAGATTTTTTGTTTTTTTAGAGATGAGAGTTTTTGCTCTTGCTCTTTTTCATAGTTTGCATAAAGAAAAGCCTCTACATCATCAAGTGGGTACTCTTTAGCCTCAAATGGTGCAGAGGGAACATCTAAAAGTTTTTGTCCAACTCTAACCTCACGAAATGATGAGAACAAGTCCACATGCCGAAGTGCTTCAAGAACAATATTTTGCTCATCTAAAATAATAACATTTGTATATTTTCCAGTAAACTCAAACTGCAAATATGTTGTCTCTTGTTTATAAGCAGAAGCGATAGAGGTTTTAAACCTTAAGATTTTATCCCCATTTAAAAGTTCAACACTTAAAATCTCTGCTCGATTAAATCTTTTAGCTAAAACAACATCAAAAGGGGCATTATAAACTTTAGAACGGGAAAATAATTTACACCTAAACATACTTGAATTTGAGCGTTGCATATTAAAATATAACTCATCATTTTTATCAAATACAACTTTTACAATTGTATCGGTCACTCTATAGATAGCAGAGATTTTACTAAAGTTTTGAAGATAAGTTACTATCTGTTTTAAGTGTGATAATTTCATAAGAGCATTTTAGCAAATATAAAACAACTCTAAGCCAAAAAATAATACTTAAAGTAAATTAGAATCAGGTTTACCAACATGATAACCTTGAGCATAATCAATGCCACACTCTTTTACCAGTTTATAAGTCTCTTCATTTTCAACATATTCAGCTATTGTTTTTATATTTAGCGTTTTTGCTAAATTTACAATGGCTTTAGTAATAGTTCTATTTTTTTCACTCTCTTTTAGACCTTTTATAAAAAGACCATCTATTTTTATATAATCTAATTTAAGATTTAAAAGCCTACTAAAACTTGAATTTTCTACACCAAAATCATCTATGGATATTTTAAAGCCTAAATCACTTAAAGCATTAAGTTGATTAGTGATTTTACAGTTATGTTTTAAAATGGTAATATTTTCTAAAATCTCCAAAGACACTCTAGATGGTTCAATGTTGTGTATTTTAACTTTTTTACTTAAAAAATCTATTAAAAAGTTTTCAAGTAAATCTCTTTCTGTTATATTTATAGAAAACATAAAATCATTATGGGAAAAGAATTCAAAACTTTGATTTATAATACTTTTAGTTACTGAACTAATCAAACCCAATCTCTCAGCTTGTGGGATAAAATACTTTGGTTCAATAATCTCACCATCTAAAAATCCTCTAGCCAACACTTCATACTTATAAACTTCATTTTTAGCTATATTCTTAATAGGTTGAAAATATGGTTTGATTTTATCATTTAAGATAAGTTCTCTAGTTTTTTTAAGCCAAACAATAGCATCTTTTTCATGTTTATAATCTATATTTAACTCATCATATATCTCAAAATGTCTACTTCCAAACTCTTTTGATTTATCTAGTGCATATTCACATTGAATAATTGTATCGTGTACTGCGTCAGCCAATCTAGAAACTCCTATATTAAATGTCATAGGAAGTTCTATATCATCAATAGCAATACATTTTATATCAAAAAACGAAACTATCTGCTTACAAAATTCAATCATCTCATCTGATGACACATTTTTAATAAGTATCACAAATCTATCTGATTCTGTTTTATAAAGTTTTGCATTTTTTGTAATATGACATTGTAAAGTTTCTGCTGTTTTTATAATAATTTGATTTGCAAAATCTTTACCATATTCTTTATTTATAACAGCGAAATGTGACATATCAAGGAGTAGCATGTAGTCATAATTAATTTTATCTAAGTCTGAATGTAACATAATTGAGTTTGGTAAATCTGTATAATATTCATGCGAACATCTATACTTCAACTCATTGGTTTTTTTCTTTATAACTTCTTCTAAATTATTTTGATATTCTATAAGTAAATTTTGAGTGTCAATCTGCTTAATAACCTTAATAATAAGTGTAAAAAACTGCCCCATCTCTATAGGTTTTAGCAAATATCCATCAACTCCTAGCCTTATGCCTGTTAAAAAATTATCAACTTCACTATGAGCAGAAATAATTAAAATAGGAATATGAATATCTTTTGCTCTTATTTTTTCACTAAGTTCAAATCCATCCATTTTAGGCATATTAATATCTGTAATTATCAAATCATATTTTGAGGCTAAATACATCTCATACGCCTCTTGACCATCAACAGCAATATCAACATTTATAAAAATCGCACTTAAAAGAATATCAGTAGACTCTCTAGCAAACAAATCATCTTCAACATACAAAACCCTGAGATTCTCTGCAGACTTCTTTAATCTCTCTACTTTAAATCTATCCAAAATATAATCCTAGTTTATAAATCATAAACGATTCTATCTCACATAACTGCTATTTAACCTTATAATAGTTATAATTTCAAAAAAATAAAAGAGTTTCATGCATTTTCCAAAAGGTTTTGGTAAAAAATATTTTTCATTAGCAGCGATACAAGCTTATGTATCTTTAAAGAAAATTGCAGCACTAAGTACTTCTACCTCAACACTTAATGGAAAACCTCTTAAAATAAAAATAAACTCCCCACCCTCAACTTAATCTTTACACTAACAAAAACAAAAAATCATATACAAAGATTAAGGTTAATCATGCAAAAAAAAATACAATTATCACTAATATCAGTTGCTTTAATAAGCTCACTTCATGCACAAGAGATTAAGCTAAAACCACTTACAATAGAATCAACAGCAATCCAAACAGATGAACTAAGATCAACGGATGCAGTTGAGGTTTACACACAAGAGGATATAGAAAAAGCCCATGTTCAAAATGTTTATGAGTTTTTAAATACTCAAACTTCTGTTTTTACAACAAGTGGATACGGAAATCCTTTTGTGCAAAAGATTGATATGAGAGGTTATGGTGTAGGAGATGGTCACCAAAATATTGTTGTAACAATCAACGGCAGAAGAATGAACAATGTAGATATGACACCTCAACTTTTAAGTTCTATCTCCCCATCATCAATCTCTAAGATAGAGATTATTAAATCTTCTGGTATCGTTGTTGGCGGAGACGGTGCTAATGCCGGTGTTATAAACATCACAACAAAGAAAAACAACGATAAAGAGTTTACTCTTTCTATGGGTTCATATGGACTATTTAGTAGTTCTTTTTATGCTGGTCATAGCGATGATAAACTATCTGCTTCACTAAATGGTGAGATTCAAAAAAATGATGGAGTTCGCCATATTGATAGTGAAGGAAATAAAGATGAAAATAAATTTTCTACTTTTAATCTAAACCTAGCTTATAAACTTACAGATAAATTCGAACTTCATGCTGGAGCATCTACAACTCACACAGATGTTATTTATGCTGGAAGTATGACTCAAGATGAATACAACAAAAATCCAACCCAACAAGGAAGTGTTGATTATGGATGGGGAGCTTCACCAAGTTCATCAACTCATCAAACATACGATAGCAATGTACTTAGCGTCGGTACAACTTACTATATAAATGACAACCTATCTTTAAATGCAGATATCTCTCAAGAGAAAAAAGAATCTAACTATATAACTTATAATTCAGTTTATAATTATGACTATAAATCAGGGAAAATCTCACTTGATTATCTTAGTGATGCTTTCTCTTTAGTTGCTGGTGTTGATGGTTTTGATGGGAAAATGGCAAAACAATCTACTACTATTGAGCTAACTAAAACAAATAAAGCTGGGTTTGTTATGAGTGAAGTTTATCTTGATAAACTAACTCTAAAAGCTGGTTATAGATATGAAAAGACAGAGTTCGATCAAAAAGATGGTGAAAATAAAAAAGACTCACTAAACGGTGCAGAACTTGGCGTGAACTACTCTATAAATAAGGAGCAGTCTATCTTTGCAAACTATTCTCGTTCATATCAAACAGCTTCACTTGATAGACTTGTAAGCTTTTTTACTGGTCTCTATACAGGTTATGTAGAGCCTTCAAAAGCAAATAACTACACGGTAGGTTACAACAATATTACTCCAAACAATAAACTGAAAATTTCTTTATTTTACGCTGATTTAAAAAATGAGATTTATTATTATGCTGACCCAACTTTTATGAATTCTAAAAATACAAACATAGATAAATCACATAAATATGGACTAGATTTATATGACAAGTTTCTTATAAATGAAGAGTTTAATGTTGCAATGAACTATAGCTATGTTCAAGCGATAATAGATAAGGAGATTGAAAATGGTGAAAACTATGCAGGCAAAGATTTGCCAGGTGTTTCAGACCATAATCTAAAAGCAACTTTAAGCTACTTGCCAAATTCAAATACAACTATCTCTCTTACTCAGATTTACAGAAGTTCAGCTTACGCAGCAAATGATTTTAACAATAACTTCACTCAAAAGCAAGAGGCATATAAATCAACTGATATCTCTATAGCTTATGTAACTAAAGGTTATGAAGTTTTCGCTAAAATAAACAATCTATTTAATCAAAAAAATGGTTTATGGATTAAGGATGATGCGATTTATCCAGTAAATTTCACAACAACTGCAATGGCGGGATTTAAACTAAAATTCTAGGAAATGCATATAAATATGAAAACAATTATATTAATACTTTTTTCAATTCTTGTGTTAAATGCTAACGAGAGAATTATCTCTCTTAGCCCCTCAATCACAGAGATAATTTTTGCTCTAAAAAAAGGGGATAAGATGGTAGCAACTTCAAGCTACTCTCTTTATCCTTTGGAGGCTCAAAAACTTCCTATAATCGGTGGATATGAAAACCCACATCTGGAAAAAATCCTAGCACTCAACCCTACTCTAGTAGTTGGACAAACTTTCAACCAAAACACTTTAGATAAACTAAAACTCTTCAATATAAGCACATTAACACTAAATCTAAAAACTATAGAAAATATTAAAAAATCGATAACTTTACTGGCAGATAAGATAGACTCACTTCAAGCCAAACAACTAACTAACGCAATAACAAACTCAATAACCTCTGCACCAAAAAGTAAAAACCCACATGCCGTAATGATAGTTTACGGACTGCGAGAAGATTTAACAAAATCAACCTATATCGCTGGACATAATATCTTTTTTGAAGATATTATCTTGGCATGTGGAAACACAAATGCTTACACAGAGATTTCAACAGCACAACCAGTTTTAAGTTATGAAAACATCATCGCCATAAACCCAGACCAAATCATAATCCTACACTCACATGCCACAGAGAGTGAAGTTAATGTAAAAAAAGCCCTTCAAAATTGGTATGATTTACCAACTAATGCCTCAAAAAATGGCAAAATCTCAATAGTAGATGAAAACTATCTACACATCCCATCCCATCGTATAGCACTCACGATAGAGAGGCTTTGTCGGGAAATGAAGTTTGATTGAATTAAAAAGCTTGGCATGTGGGTTTGATGGTAAAGTGATACTTCAAAACATCAACCTAAACATCAAAAATCATCTCTCTATTTTAGGTGCAAATGGAAGTGGAAAATCTACTCTGGCTAAGGCTATTTGTAGTTTAATAGAGTTTGATGGGGAGGTATTTATCGACTCTACAAATACAAAAGAACTCTCTTTGATAGACAAAGCAAAAACTCTTTCCTATATACCTGCTAAATTAGAGATTTTTGATTCTTTTATCACAGTTGAAGAGTTTGTACTTTTAGGGCGATTTCCTTATAAAAAAAATTATTTTGATTACTCTGAGAAAGATAGAAAGATAGCTTCAAATACCTTAGAATTTTTAAAAATATCCCATCTAAAAGAGAACATAGTAAGTTCACTTAGTTCAGGGGAACAACAGTTAGTTTTAATCGCTCAGGCATTATCACAGCAAAGTAAAATCATCATCTTTGATGAGCCAACTGCCAACCTTGACCCTCATAATTCTAAGATAATCGCAGAGCATATAAAAGGCTTAAAAGAGTACCATCAAATCATCTTAATCACTCACGATTTACACCTCGCTTCATATG
This sequence comes from Sulfurimonas sp., assembly GCA_021107375.1. Lineage (GTDB taxonomy): Bacteria > Campylobacterota > Campylobacteria > Campylobacterales > Sulfurimonadaceae > Sulfurimonas. The sequence goes on along the minus strand of JAIOSY010000237.1, from coordinate 167 downwards.
TAAATAACCCAGTTGTTTTCATAAAAGACAAAACTACTACCCTTTATGAAAACAACTTTTTTAATGATGATAATTTAGAAGAGTTGTATGATGTAAAATTTAACTCTTTGGTGGCTCAGTATGATTAAGGTTGGCATGTGGGGTTTGTTAGTTTCTATCTTGATTTT
>JAIOSY010000020.1 GCA_021107375.1 Sulfurimonas sp. | reverse complement strand
ATATAAGGTAATTATTTAATGGAATATGAAATTTTTAAACAAACACTAAAAGAGAATAATCTTTCACTCAAAGCATTTTCAGAATTAGCAGGTGTTAAATATGATACTTGTAGTAAATGGGGAAAAGATAACCGCCCTGTAAGTGATTGGGTAGAGTCATGGCTAAACCTATACATTGAGAATAAAGATTGCAAAGAGTTAAAGCAAATCATCAAAAACAATATTTGTAAAGATTAAGTAATATTATTTTATACTTTAGCTATTTTTTGATAAATAAAAAGGGAAAATATGAGTTATAAAAGTAAACTATTTGGAATTATTCCTTATGAAGTTAGAAACTCTGATAATGCTATTTATTCAGAGCAAGTAGTGGAACATGCTTTATTAGGTTATTATGATAATAAGCATGACGTGAAAGTAGATGTTATAAAAGTACTGCATGATAATAAGCATGAAAGTAATGTATTACATGTATATACTTATAAAACTAATGAAGAGAAGTGGATTGGTACTATCGAGGATGATTTATCTCTTAGATTTGAAATAGATAGTTATGCTAAAAAAGTGAAACAACCCGATGTAGAAAATATAAACATAGTTGAATCCACACGTCAAGAACTTGGACTTACTTATAAAGAGTTAGGAGAAGCTATTGGGTATGATGAAGATAGTCTTAAAAATATTGCATCTAAAAAAGAAGTAAGTAAACAGACTACAAAAGTTATTGAGCTTTATATTGAAACAATCAAATTAAAAAAACAATTAAAAGATAGTGATATTTTGCCAATTCAAGTTTAAAGCGCAACACTTGGAATTTTAAAAAGAGTGGATTGAATTTAAGTTTGGTGGAGACGTGCGGAATCGAACCGCAGTCCTAAAGCTGAGTTTCTGTGACATCTACATGCTTAGAGAAGTTGTTAAAGTTTAATCTTGCTTCACACAACTTGCAAAGCTACACAAGACGAGCCTCGGGATTCGTATTAAGCTGAGACAGACTTAATATATATCTACATAAGGGTTATACTTCGAATCCTATTTATCTAGAGTCCATAGGTGAAGCAGCCCGTCCTCTAAGAGGGGGTAAAACTTAAGCTACTGCTAAAGCTGGGCGATAATTTGTATTGTTTGCGTTTAAGCAATTGTGAGCCGTATAACGGAAATGCTCAGTCCGACATGCAATCACAGACCATCAACTCCAGTCGAAGCCAAGTCGTCCCCATATCGTGCTTTATTAAAGCAATAAAATATTATATCAAATATTTAGTTATTAAAAGTAAAAAAAGGATTTGATATTTAAAGGTGGTGGCCAATCTCGGAATCGAACCAAGGACACACTGATTTTCAGTCAGTTGTTCTACCGACTGAGCTAATTGGCCATAATAATAAAAGTCATTAAAAGGTGGTGGCCAATCTCGGAATCGAACCAAGGACACACTGATTTTCAGTCAGTTGCTCTACCGACTGAGCTAATTGGCCATCTTTTAAAGAGCGAAATTATACTCTCTAGGTGCTGAAAGTTAGCTTATGTTTAAAATAGCTTCTTTAAACTCATCACCTCTTTGTGCATAAGAACTAAATTCATCAAGACTTGAAGCTGCTGGTGAGAGTAGGGCTATCTCATTTTGAAGTAGATTTTTATCTATTTTTTTTATTGCATTATTTAGATTTTGACATAGTTCAAATTCAATTTTGTATTTTTTGGCTAGTTTGGAAAGTTTTTCTTTGTTTGAACCAATATTATAGATTTTTATTTTACAAGTTAATAGAAATTCAAAAAGTTCATCTAGTTCAACACCCTTGTCATCGCCACCAAGGATTAGGTGAATAGAAGAGTCTTTATATCTTTTTAGAGCAGCTATTGTCGCATCAATATTTGTAGCTTTAGTATCATTTACCCAAAGTCTATTTTTAGAGTCTTTTAACTCCTCTTGTCTATGTGGGTCAAGAGTAAAAGAGTTTATCTTTTCATAATCAATTTTATCAAAAAGAATTTTCTCACATGCCATAGCTAAAAGAGCATCAGCTAAAAAAGCACCTTTAAATTTTACTTTAGTTGTATTAATATTAAAATGTTTTGCTAAATCATGTTCATCTTTATATGTGATGATATGGGCATTAGTTTTAGTATCCTTATATTTATGAGGGATAATTGCGACTTCTCCCTCTTTCATAGATTTTAAAGGTTTTAGTTTACTCTCTTCGTACTCTTGCATACTTCCATGCCAAGAGAGGTGGTCTGGATTTATTGGCAGTAAAATATAAATATTTGGACTTGTTATATTTGTGTAGTGCATGGTAAATGAACTGGTCTCAAGTATCCAGATGTTGGCATGTGGATTTAATTCACCAAGTGGAGTTCCAATATTTCCACCTTCAACTGAACCATTGTCTTTTAACAGGTGTTGCATCATTTGAGTTGTAGTGGTTTTTCCATTTGTTCCACTAATCCAAATACTCATTGGCATAGAATCAGAAAAATAATCATACTCACTCATAAGATTTTTAGCTTTTAATATTAGTCTATTATTTGGTGGAATTCCTGGTGATGGAATCTCTAAGTCTGAATAGTTTGGATTAAATTCACTTGAGGGTTTGATGCTAAAACCATTTTCATCTTTAAAAGGTTTATTGCATTTATCATCATAAAAGATGGCATGTGGAATATGTTTGGCAATAGCCTTTGTTGTTGTACCGTAGCCAAATAAAGAGATTCGTTTCATTATCTAATCTTAAGAGAAATTAGAGCTATCATATTTGATAAAATAGCAATAATCCAAAATCTTACAATAATCTTGTTCTCAGCCCATTGTTTCATTTCAAAATGATGGTGAATTGGTGCCATGAGAAAAACTCTTTTTTTACGAAGTTTATAGCTTCCAACTTGAAGAATTACAGAGAGAGTTTCTATAACAAAGATAGAACCAATTAAAAGAAGTAAAATTTCACTTTTAGAGATGATTGCTAGATAACCAAGAAATGCTCCAATAGTTAGTGAACCACTATCTCCCATAAAAATTTCAGCAGGGTGACAGTTGTACCAAAGAAAGCCTGTTAATGCTCCCATTAATGCAGCCGCGACTATTGCAACCTCTCCAACATCAAAATTTGGCATTAAAAGGTAAGCACTGATAGAAGCATGACCTGTTATATATATGATAATACTAAACGATGTAAGAGCCGCGATTGAGGGAACAGTTGCTAATCCATCTAGCCCATCAGTAAGATTTACAGCATTTGAGGTCGCTATGATTACAAGTATCCAAAAGACTATTGCAAATATCTCCATATCAATTACTGGATTTTTCATAAATGGTAGGTATAAATCGGTGTTGAAATCTGCAAAAATACATAAATAGCTTGAAATTATAAGTGCTGAAATTATTTGTAAAAAGAGTTTCGTTCTAGCTTTTAAACCAGCTAAATTTTCATTCTTTTTTATTTTTGCATAATCATCTTGAAAACCTATAAGTGCAAATAAAATAAGAGTTAAAATTCCACCAACAGCAAATAAATTTGAAAACTTAATTGTTAAAAGTGAAGCTAAAATAGTAGCTGTTATAAAAATAATACCACCCATTGTAGGTGTTGATGCTTTCTCTTTGTGTCTATCTGGTGCCCACTCATTTATTGGTTGAACACTTGATGTTTTTTGAGCCCATTTTATGAAAATAGGCATTAAAAAAAGAGTGAAAAGTAAAGCTAGAAAAAATGAGATACCACTTCTAATTGTGATATATCCTAAAATATTTATATCAAGTGTTTGATGTAACCAGTAAAGCAAATATTATCCTATAAATTAAATGTTATTTGTAAATTAAAAGTGACATTATAGTACAATATTAAAAATCTTTCATTATATAAGGAAATCATTTGAGTAAAAAAGCAGTTTTAGTTATTACAGATGGTATAGGGTATAGTTCAAAAACTGAACATAATGCATTTTATAATGCTACGAAACCAACTTACGACAAACTTTTTAAAGAGGTTCCACACTCTTTAATAGATACTTTTGGATTAAGTGTTGGACTTCCTGAGGGGCAGATGGGTAATTCTGAAGTTGGCCACATGAGTATAGGAAGTGGTAGAGTTTTATATCAAGACTTAGTAAAAATTTCCTTAGCTTTATCTGAGAATACTTTAGAAGATAATGAAGAGTTAAAAACACTTATGAGTAAGTCTGATAGACTTCATCTCATAGGTCTTATGAGTGATGGTGGTGTTCACTCACACATTGAGCATTTTATGGGTATTGCAAAAATTGCTTCAAAAAATGGAAAAAAAGTTTTACTTCATTTAATTACAGATGGACGAGATGTATCTCCAACTTCTGCTCAAAAATATATAAAACAAGTGGAAGCTGAACTTGATGAAAATATCTCTATCGCAACTATTTCTGGTCGTTTTTATACGATGGATAGAGATAACAGATGGGAAAGAATTCAAAGAGGCTACGAAGCTATAGTCGATGCTACTCCAAAAACTGACTGGAATCCTGCTGGATATATTGGTCATTCATATTCTTTAGGTGAAACTGATGAATTTGTTGAACCAACTGCATTTGAAGGTTATGATGGGATAAAAAATGGAGACTCTATTTTAACTATAAACTTTAGAAGCGATAGAATGAGAGAACTTGTAACTGCTTTAGGTGGTGAAGAGTTTACAGGGTTTGCTAAAAGAGTTTTAGATGTAAATATTGCAACAATTACAGAATATGATAAAAGTTTTAAATATCCAGTTTTATTTAGAAAAGATTCACCTAAAAATACTTTAGCTGAAGTTATCTCGGCATGTGGACTAAGACAACTTCATACTGCTGAAACAGAGAAATATGCTCATGTGACTTTCTTTTTGAATGGTGGAATTGATGAACCTTATGAAAATGAAACTAGAGTTTTAATCCCCTCACCAGATGTTAAAACTTACGATATGAAACCAGAGATGAGTGCGAATGAAGTTGGAGATACTGTTTTAAAAGCGATGGATGACGATTATGATTTTATTGTAGTAAATTTTGCGAATGGTGATATGGTTGGACATACTGGTGATATTGAAGCTGCAAAATTAGCTGTAACTGCAGTTGATGAGCAGTTAGGTAAGATAGTTCAAAGTGCAAAAGATAATGATTATGCTCTTGTAATTACATCCGACCATGGAAATTGTGAAGAGATGAAAGATGATGATGGTAATGTACTTACAAATCATACAGTTGGAGAAGTTTGGTGTTTTGTAATGGCAGATGGAGTTACAAAAGTTGAAGCAGGTGGTTTAAATAATATAGCACCAACAGTTTTAAAGCTTATGGATATAGAGATACCAAAAGAGATGGATCACTCTTTAGTATAAATAACAATCAAATATAAAAAGGAGAATTTTAATGAAATTTAGTGGAAATAATGTTTTAGTTACAGGTTCAAGTCGTGGTATCGGTGCAGAGATTGCAAAAACTTTGGCTGCTTTTGGACTGAAGGTTTGGGTTCATTATAGAAGTGGTGCAAAAGAAGCTGATGCAGTAAAAGAGGCTATTGAAACTGCAGGTGGAAAAGCTGCTGTAATTGGGTTTGATGTAAGTGATGAGGCTGCTTTTGTTGATGCTATTAAAACTATAATAGATTCTGATGGTGAACTTTCTTATCTTGTAAACAATGCTGGAGTAACAAATGATAAACTTGCTCTTCGTATGAAAACTGATGATTTTATGTCAGTAATAAATGCAAATCTTACTTCTACTTTTGTAGGTTGTAGAGAATCAATGAAAGTTATGAGAAAGAAAAAGTTTGGTTCTGTTGTAAATATCTCTTCAATAATTGGTGAAACAGGAAATGCTGGACAAACTAACTATGCTGCAAGTAAAGGTGGAGTTATTGCAATGACAAAAAGTTTTGCAATCGAAGCTGCAACTAGTGGTATTCGTTTCAATTCTGTTACACCTGGTTTTATAGCTACTGAGATGACAGAAGTTTTAAGTGATGATATTAAAGATTCGATTAATGCTAAAATACCAATGAAAAGAATGGGTAGAGCTAGTGAAGTAGCAGAAGCTACAGCATTTTTACTTTCAGATCACTCTAGTTATATAACAGGTGAGACACTAAAAGTAAATGGTGGAATGAATATGGCATAATGACTTTTTTTTAAGTTATATTTGTTATAATTACCCGATTAAATTAAAAAAAACAGGAGCTAAGATGGCACTAATAGATGATATTAAAGAAGTAGTAGTTGAGCAATTAAGCGTAAATATAGATGAAGTAAAAGATGATGCGAAGTTTGTTGAAGATTTAGGTGCAGATAGTCTTGATGTAGTTGAATTAGTAATGGCACTTGAAGAGAAATTTGATATTGAAATTCCTGATGATGAAGCTGAAAAAATTCAAACTCTTAATGATGTAGTTGCATATATCGAAAGTAAGTAGTAGTAATTTTATCCGAGGGTAACCTCGGTTAAATATTTTTAGTAGTTAGCATATGCTGATTTTTAAAAGTATTTTATATTTTTAATGGAGAGTATTAAATGAGAAGAGTAGTAGTAACTGGTCTTGGTATGATAAATTCAGTTGGTAATGATAAAGAAACAGCATTCAAAGCTATCTGTGACGGTGAGTGTGGAATAGATACTATTACAATTTTTGATCCTGAGAGTTTTAGTGTTAAGATTGCTGGTGAGGTAAAAGATTTTGATCCCGCAACAGTAATGGCTCCAAAAGAGGTTAAAAAAGCTGATAGATTTATTCACTTAGGTTTAAAAGCTGCACAAGAAGCGATGCAAGATGCTAATATTTCTGAAGATACAGATATGGAAAGATTTGGGATTAGTGCAGGTTCTGGAATTGGTGGTCTTCCTTCAATCGAAAAAAATTCTGTGATTTTAAAAGATAGAGGACCAAGAAGAATTAGTCCATTTTTTATCCCTGGTGCTTTAGTGAATATGCTTGGTGGTTTTGTTTCTATTGAACATGGAACAAAGGGACCAAATCTTTCTAGTGTAACAGCTTGTGCAGCGGGTACTCATGCTATAAGTGAAGCTGTTAAGACTATTATGTGTAATGGTGCTGATAGAATGTTAGTTGTTGCTGCTGAATCTGCTATTACTGGTGTGGGTGTTGGTGGTTTTGCTGCGATGAAAGCACTCTCAACTAGAAATGATGATCCAAAAACTTCTTCTCGTCCATTTGACAAAGATAGAGATGGTTTTGTAATGGGTGAAGGTGCAGCATCTCTTGTTTTAGAAGAGTATGAATCTGCAGTTGCTCGTGGAGCAAATATTTATGGTGAGATTATTGGTTTTGGTGAAAGTGGAGATGCAAATCATATTACTACACCATCTCTTGATGGTCCAGCTCGTGCTATGAGAGCTGCTTATAAAATGGCAGGTGAACCTAAAATTGATTATGTAAATGCACATGGTACTTCTACAGCTATTAATGATAAAAATGAAACTGCAGCTCTTAAAGATATGCTAGGCGGTAAAGAAAATTGTCCTCCAGTGAGTTCAATTAAAGGTCAAATTGGTCACTGCCTTGGTGCTGCTGGTGGAATAGAAGCTGTTACTTGTTTAATGGCTATGAGAGATGGAATTATCCCTCCAACTATTAACTATACAACTCCTGATGAAAACTGTGATTTAGATTATGTGACTGAAGGTGCAAGAAAAGCTGAATTAAATATTTGTATGAGTAACTCATTTGGTTTTGGTGGAACAAATGGTGTTCTTATCTTAAAAAAAATCTAAATTAAGGATTTAACTTGGCTATATATTTAGACTTTGAAAAGAAAATAAAAACTATTCAAGAGAATATTATCTCTGCACAGGTTCGTCATGATGAGAATGGTGTTGAGAAGTATGATAAAGAGCTAGAAAAAGAGGTTGCAAAAACTTACGGTAACTTATCTGACTTTCAAAAGCTTCAACTTGCACGTCACTTAGATAGACCATATGCACTTGACTATATCAATTTAATTATGAGAGATAAGTATGAGATTCATGGAGATAGACATTTTCGTGATGATGAAGCTATTATCTGTTATATGGGTTATATCGGTGATGAAAAAGTTGTAGTTATTGGTGAACAAAAGGGTCGTGGTACAAAAAATAAAATAAGAAGAAACTTTGGTATGCCTCATCCAGAGGGTTATAGAAAAGCTCTTCGTGCTGCAAAACTTGCTGAAAAATTCAACTTACCTCTTTTAATGTTAGTAGATACTCCGGGTGCATATCCTGGTCTTGGTGCTGAGGAGAGAAATCAGTCAGAGGCAATTGCAAGAAATTTACTTGAACTTGCTGAGCTTGATACTCAAACAGTTTCAATTGTAATCGGTGAAGGTGGCTCTGGTGGTGCTTTAGCTATTGGTGTTGCTGATAGATTTGCAATGATGAGATATTCTGTATTTAGTGTAATTTCACCAGAGGGTTGTTCAGCGATTTTATGGAGTGATCCTAAAAAAGCTGAAGCAGCAACAAATGCTATGAAAATTACAAGTTCTGATTTAAAAGAGTTAGGTTTAATAGATGATATTATTAACGAACCATTGATTGGTGCTCATAGAGATAGAGATGCTAGTGCAGCTGCAATTTCTGAGTATTTTTTAACTCAAGTTAAAGAGCTTCGTGAGATGGGAAAAGATAAAAGAATGGAAGATAGATATACTAGATTAACTTCTGTTGGAGCTTATGCAGAGTAGTTTTACTCTGTAGTTTCCTCTTTTTCAAGTTCTAAAAATGGATCAAATTTTGGTCTTTTCTTTCTTGGTGCAGTTTTACTAAACTTTATCAAATCTTCTACGTTGTTTACATTTTCCTCCATATTCTCTAACGATAACTTAAAAAGTTCATATGTTGTTATAACATCAGACATCGCTCTATGATGATTGGCATGTGGGTTTAAGTTAAATGTTTTATCTAAATATGAAAGTCCATATCTGTATGAGACTAAACTTCTCTCAGCAAGAGATAGTGAGCAAAGATTACGGTTTAAAAGAGGTTCTAGACCTAGTTTTTCAAAAGTTAATGAGATAAATCTATAATCAAACTTAACATCGTGAGCAATAAATATAGCATCACCTAAAAAGAGTTTAAAATCATATAACACTTTTTTTAATGATGGTGCATCCTTAGTGTCTTCCACTGTTATTCCAGTTATTTTTGTAATATGCTCATTTATCTCTGAACACTTTACAAGTGATTCAAATCTATCTGTAATTTTTCCATATTTAACTTTTACACCAGCAATCTCAATAATTTGATGTTTATCAATTTTAGAGCCATTAGTCTCGATATCAACTATACAAAATTCAGCTTTTTCTAGAGGTAGAAATTTAGTATTAAAATAGTAATATCCCTTACTTTTTATTATATTTAAGCCTTGT
>JAIOSY010000232.1 GCA_021107375.1 Sulfurimonas sp. | reverse complement strand
TGTCAAAAGTTAAAGAAGACAAAAATTGTCTCATTTAAAAATAGGGCGTTAAATCGTCACTAGATTAAGAGGTTAAAATGCAAGTATATTTAGACAATAATGCTACAACAATGTGTGATCCACAAGTAGTAAAACTGATGACTCCATACTTTAGTGAATTTTATGGTAATCCAAACTCTCTTCATAGATTTGGAACATCGGTACATCCAGCATTAAGTAATGCAATAGATCAAGTTTATACAGCTTTAAATGCAAGTGATAATGATGATATAGTATTTACATCATGTGCAACAGAGTCAAATAACTGGGTTTTAAAATCGGTTTTTAATGATTATATAGTAAATGGTGATAAAGATCACATTATCACAACAGAGGTTGAGCATCCATCAATCCTTTCAACTTGTAAATGGCTAGAAGAAGAGGGTGTAAAAGTTACTTATCTTCCTGTAAATGAGCAGGGTGTGGTTGAGCCTCATGTAGTAAAAAGTTTTATAACTGAAAAAACTGCTTTAGTTTCTGTAATGTGGGCTTCAAATGAGACAGGTGCGATTTTCCCAATCAAAAAAATTGGCGATATTTGTAAAGAAGCAGGTGTTTTATTTCACTCAGATGCAGTTCAGGCAGTTGGCAAAATACCAGTAGATTTACAAAGTGTAAATATTGATTTTGTTTCGATGTCAGCTCATAAATTTCATGGTCCAAAAGGGGTAGGTGCTTTATATATTAAAGATTCTCAAGCCTTAACACCACTTTTACATGGTGGAGAACATATGGGTGGAAGACGCTCAGGGACTCTAAATGTACCACTTATTGTAGGTATGGGTAAAGCTATTGAACTTGCTACGGTAAATATCTTAGATACAATGGCAAAAATTAGAACTAAAAGAGATAGACTTGAAGATGCTCTTTCAAAAATTAGTGATACTTTTGTAGTGGGCGATAGAAAAAATCGTACACCAAATACTATCCTTATCTCTATTAGAGGTGTTGAGGGTGAGAGTATGCTTTGGGATTTAAATAATGGTTCTATTGGTGCATCAACTGGTTCGGCATGTGCGTCTGAAGATTTGGAAGCAAATACTGTAATGTTAGCGATCGGTGCTGATAATGAACTTGCTCATACTGGAATTAGACTAAGTCTTTCTCGTTTTACAACAGATGTTGAGATTGATTATGTTATTAGTCATTTTGAAAAAGCTGTTGATAGATTAAGAGGAATATCATCTTCATTCGCAAAGCAGCAACCAACTGCAGGTGGCGAAGTTCAAGAGTGTGAGTTACACTAATATTAATTAGAAATAACGCACTAGTGCGTTGGACTTCCTATCGAAGGAAACCTAGCGTTAGCGTAGGTATCGGAATTACTTCCGATACCGTAATAAATAAATAAAAAGGAGATACGATGGCAAAAAGTGATATGTTAGGCGAGTCTTTATGGGACGCGTATTCAGATAAAGTTACGACATTAATGAATAACCCAGAACATCAAGGTGAACTATTTTTAGGTGAGGTTGAAGCTAGAGGTAACAAACTAATTGTTGCTGATTTTGGTGCAGAGTCTTGTGGTGATGCTGTTCGTTTATATTGGGAGATTGACCCAAAAACGGACACAATTATAAACTCAAAATTTAAATCTTTTGGTTGTGGTACTGCTATCGCATCATCTGATGTTATGACTCAACTTTGTATTGGTAAAACAGTAAAAGAAGCGGTAAAAATTACAAATATTGATGTTGAGATGGCTCTTCGTGATACACCAGATGCTCCTGCTGTTCCACCTCAAAAAATGCACTGTTCTGTTATGGCTTATGATGTTATTAAAAAAGCAGCTGGGATGTATATGGGTGTTGATGCTGAGAGTTTTGAAGAGGAGATTATAGTTTGTGAATGTGCTAGAGTTTCTTTAGGAACACTTCAAGAGGTAATCAGACTAAATGATTTAACAACTATTGAGCAGATTACAGATTATACAAAAGCTGGTGGTTTTTGTAAGTCTTGTATCAAGCCAGGTGGACATGAAGCAAAAGATTACTACCTTGTTGATATTTTAGCAGATACTCGTCGTGAGATGGATGAGGAAAAAATGAAAGCTGCTGCTGATGCAAGTGCAAGTGGTGAAGCTAATTTTGAAACAATGACCCTAGTTCAGCAAATCAAAGCGGTTGATGCTGTTATAGATGAAAATGTTCGTCAATTTTTAATCATGGATGGTGGCGATATGGAAGTTATCGACATCAAAAAAGGTGATGAAAATATTGATATCTATATCCGTTATTTGGGTGCATGTAACGGTTGTGCATCTTCATCAACAGGTACTCTTTATGCAATAGAATCAACTCTAAAAGAGAAGCTTTCTAAAAGTATTAGAGTTCTTCCGATTTAATTTAACTTTCCACATGCCAAAAAGTATTTTGGCATGTGGAAACTATCCCTATAACTTTGCTATAATTCCACTATGTATAAACTACAAGAGTATTTAGATTCTCACGAAATTAGTGAGATACACCCATCAGAGATAGCTAAAATTTTAAAAAAGCTGGATGATAGCGAGTTTTCTGATGCCTTAAAACTTGTACCAAAAAACCTTCTTGGCGATGTTGCTCTTGCTCTTCCTGATAGATATTTTGATGATGTTGTAGAGAATCTTAGTGTTGATGAAATTTCACATGCCGTAAGTGAGTTGGAGTCTGATGACCAAGCTGACTTTATGCAAGAACTAGAAGAGCATGATGAAAATATAGCTATAGAAGTTTTTGATTCTCTTCATCAAGATGACCAAGAGGAGATTACTCAACTTAAAAAGTATGAGGAAGATGAAGCGGGTTCATATATGCAGCTTGAGATTTTTACTGCATACAAAGATGAGGTAGTTCAAGATGTTATAAAAAGATTTGCTCATCTTAGAAAAGAGAACGAGATTGAAAATATCCAAAATCTTTTTATAACGAACACAGATAATAAACTTAGATATGCTGTTGGTTTGGATGATTTACTTATTTTTGATTTTTCAAAAACTGTTATAGAAAATATTGAAGCTAGTGAAGATAGTTTTGAGCCTATAAAAGCACAAGATAGAGATGATATTAAAGAGATTGTTCATATTTTTGAAGAGTATGATTTATCTGTTTTGGCAATTGTAAATGATTATGGAGTATTGCTTGGTCGTATCACATCGGATGATATTTATGATGTTATTCAAGACGGGGCTACTGAGCAGATGTATAATCTTGCTGGGGTTGATGATGAAGCAGAAGATGATGATGAAATTATTAAAGCTGCTCAAAAAAGAGCGACTTGGTTAGGATTAAATCTTTTTACTGCTATTGCGGCATCTTTTGTTATTGCACTTTTTGCCGATACTTTAGAGAGTATGGTTGCTTTTGCGATTTTAATGCCCATAGATGCATCAATGGGTGGAAATGCAGGAACTCAAACTCTTACAGTTGTTGTAAGACAGTTGGCACTTGGGGATATTTCTCAAGGAGATGCTATGAGGATTATAAAAAAAGAGGTGTTAATCTCTTTAGGAAATGGTTTCTTATTTGCTATAATTGCAGGAATAATAGCCTTTTTATGGTTTGATATTAAACTGCTAGGAGTTGTAATAGCTTTAAGTATGATAATCAACCTTCTTGTGGCTGGTTTTTTTGGTGCGTCAGTACCATTATTTTTAAAAAAGTTGGATGTTGATCCAGCTATCGGTAGTACTGTAATTTTAACTACTGTTACTGATGTTGTGGGGTTCTTTAGTTTTTTAGGACTAGCAACATATATTTTACTTTAAGGAATTTGTAAAAATTGGATTTACTGATACTATATTTTACTCTCGCAGTAGGAATATCATTTATATGCTCGGTTCTTGAAGCCGTACTTCTGTCTGTTAATATGTCATACATCTCGTTACTTGAAAAAGATAACCCAATAGCTGGAAAACTACTTCGTATTCAAAAAGTAGAGATTAGCAAATCTATCGCTTCAATATTAATTTTAAATACTATTGCTCATACACTTGGTGCTGCTGCTGTTGGTGCGCAAGCTGCAAAATTATTTGGAAATGATGCTGTTGTGATTATATCAATGATTATGACATTTGCTATACTTTTTTTATCTGAGATTATCCCTAAAACAATAGGCGCACTTTACTCCAAGCAGTTAGCTCCAGCTTCTGCATATACGATTAGACTTCTTATTTGGATCACATATCCTATTATTTTAACAACTCTTGCAGTTACCGATAGAATCTCCAGAGGTAAAGAGGATGTAAATTCTCTTACCAAAGAGGAGCTTTTAGAGTCTATGCTTATTAGTGAAGATGAGGGTGTTATAGATGAAAAAGAATCTGATGTAATTGAAAATATTTTAAATCTTGATAACATAAAGGTAAGTGAAGTTTTAACTCCAAGATCTGTTGTATTTGCTCTTGATGAGAGTATGAGTATTCAAGAGGTTATAGATACCCAGCCTGCTATTTTCAAGTTTTCCCGTATTCCTATATATAAAAATTCTATAGAAGAGGTTACAGGTATAGTTTTAACTAAAAAGATTTTTCAACAAGCACTTCAAGATGGAAGTGTTAGTGTTGGAAGTATTAAAAAAGATATTTTTTCTATAAATGAAAATATTCCAGTTTCTAAAGCCTTAGATCTTTTTATAGCTAAAAAAGAGCATATGTTTTTGGTTATGGATAATTATGATCAAACAGATGGGATAATCACTCTTGAGGATTGTGTTGAGACTATTTTGGGTGTTGAGATTGTTGATGAGAGTGATACAACCATAGATATGAGAGAGTTAGCGAAAAATAAGATGAAAGCGAAGAGAAAAGCGAAAGAAAATATTGAGAAGAGAAGAGGAATAGCTTAAGCTAAAACCTCTTGCATATCAATAGAACTTCCAAGTTCATTTGCTAGTTCATCCATAAGATCAAATAAGGTATTTGATGCAGCTTCTGCCTCTTCAAATCTTTTTATAATTTTATCTTTTTCTGCAGAATCTGTCATGCAAGTACTTGTTGATGCACATTCAATATTTTCATTTATAAGTTCATGAAATTTTATATGATATGATTCTATCTTTTTAAAAGTAGGGTTTGAAGAAAAAAGTTTCATCCCTGTTGTATAGTACCAAATTCCAAAACTACAATGTTTATAATCTATTTTTAGCTCATCAGTTACAGTATCATTAACAACAGCAGAGTAAGCATTTGATTTAAAAATAATATGATGTATTTTATAGTTTGATAAAAAGAGGGAAAAACTACTTTGGTTTGATTGAGTAGATGTTAAGTTCATATCTTTTGTTAAGGTTGACATAGAATCAGAAAAATCATTCATAGTACCGTTTGCATTATCAGCGATACCACTTATAGTTGTTGCATTCTCTGAGATACCATTTGATTGTTGTTGAAGATTTTGAATAGTTATACTTATCTCTCCAGTTGCTTTAGATGTTCTTTCGGCTAGTTTTCTAACTTCATCAGCAACAACTGCAAAACCTCGTCCATGTTCACCTGCTCGAGCTGCTTCTATGGCCGCATTTAATGCAAGTAGATTTGTCTGGTCTGCAATATCTTTAATTAGATTTACTATGGTTGTAATGTCACTTACATTTACATTTAACTGATCTATCGCATCAACTGTATCTCTTACTAACTCACTAAGTTGAGAAATCTCTGATGCAGTTTGTTCAACTGTATCAAAGGTTTGGGCAGTAGAATGAGCGGCATGTGAAGTACGCTCAGTAACTGTTGTAAAAGCATCTTTTGTTTTATTTATATCATTTGTAAGTATTTCAAAGTTACCGTTCATCCCACCGTTTAATTTACTAAAAGAGGTGGTAAGAACACCCATTGTCTTATATCTTTCATTTGCTTTCATAGATGTTACTGCTTTTTGGATAGAGCTGGCAGTTTCTTTAAACTCTCCATGCATACCCTCAGGAAACATACTTCTGTACATTTGACCATCACTAACAGCAGAAATAGTATTTCTTGTTTCTCTTAAAATAACTTCCATTTGATCAAGTGAATTATTTAAATCCCATGCAATGTTTTCCATTATAGTGTCATTTTTGTGTAAAACTACGCGAGAAGCTAGTTTACCATTTTTAACATCTTTTAAGACATCAGCTATCTGTTTTATTAATTCTGTTTCGTCTGTTTTGTTGCTAGAAAAAAGTCCCATCTTTAAACCCCTTTTTGAAGATTTATAACAAGTTCTTCATATGTAGTATCGTTTTCTTGTAGATAGCTGTTAAGTATTTTAGCAGAGGCATCTATACCACCTTTTTTTTCTGCATCTACGAGGAGTTTATAGATTGGGGCGATTGTATCGATGGCAGACTGAGGAGCTTTTCTTCTAACTGATGTATAGCTGATGATTTTGCCATTTAAATCTAAATCAGCAGTGATATATGTAAAAACCCAGTAGAAACCACCATCTTTAGATAAATTTTTAACATATCCAAAAAACTCTTTTTTATTTTTGATTAAATCCCAAGCTACTTTAAAAGCTAGTCTAGGCATATCTGGATGCCTTATTAGGTTATGGTTTGCGCCTATAAGTTCAGAAGCTGAATACCCTGCCATTTTAGTAAAAATTTCATTGCAATATATAATATTGCCTTTTGTATCAGTTTTTGATATGATGAAATCATTTTCAGAAAGTTTAGTTTCTTTGTTTATAATATTTTTTGTAGCATCAAGCTTTGAAAGTTTTTTTAAAGACACAATCTATCCTTTATATTAAATACTAATAAATTCGTCAGATTTTATCTCAATTATGATTAATGTAAATTGATTTATATCAAAAAAGTCTTTTAAAGATTACATTCCTGGTATTCTTGGGATTTTTCCAAGTTTTGAGTAACGGCAATAAACTCCCCACCCTTTTTTAAGCCAGTGACCAAAGATAGGCATTGGAATCATAAAAGCTTTTTTATCGTCTCTATAAACAAAAGAAGCACCGTTTCCACTATCCATAACACATAAAATATTTATATGTTCATGATAACCTTTAAATGATATTCCACCATTGTCTTTTTCTACAATATTGTGAGCTACATTTCTAGCCATAACCTCTGCAATATGACCCTGTTTTGCTCTCCACTCATAACCCTCTAATGCTGCTGTATCGCCAATAGCATAGATATTATGAGGTCTGCTCATATCCTCGCCATCACAAAAAGTGTCCATATGTGAAAACTCAACAGCACAATGGTCGTCGATTTTTATAAATCCAGCTTCATTTAAAGGTAAATCAGAATTTTTAATAACATCATGCCCATCACCAGCAGGGATAAACATTGTAAAGTCGGAGTCTAATTTTGAGTCATCTTCAAAAATAATTCCATCCTCTTCAAAGGCTTTTATCTTTTTTCCAAAATGTTGATTAATATTAAGCATTCCAAAGAATGTGTCCATCATTTTTAAAGCTTTTGGACCCATTCTTTTTCCTGGTTCAGCCATTGGTGCGAAAAAAGTTAGTTCATATTTCTCTCGGATACCTTTTTTCTTAAGTAGATTATGTACATTAAAAAGTAACTCAAACCCTGGTCCTCCACGAACAGCAGAAGAATCTTTTGGATTTCCACCAAAACCAAAGCAGATTTTACCACTTCCTTTTGCGATTATCTCATCAACTTTATCACGAATAAGAAGAGATTGTTCTGGTGCTCCACAAATAGAAAGCGTATTTTCTATCCCCTGATGTTTCATTTTTGATGCACCCATAGCGATAATAAGATGGTCATAATCATCTAAAATATCTCCACTCTCAAGTGTTACTTGACCCTCTTTTGCAGAGATTTTTTCAACTCCATCTAAAATTAGGTTAAATCCATG
>JAIOSY010000004.1 GCA_021107375.1 Sulfurimonas sp. | reverse complement strand
TCAAGATTTTTATAACAATTCAGATGTAGCAAAAGATATGTTTGCTAAAGCTGGTGAGAGAATAGATGTTGATTTTAAAGAGTTAATCTTTGAAGAAAATGAAAAACTTGGACAAACAGCATATACTCAACCTGCAATTTTACTTGTACAAATGATTGCATATAAGCTTTTTAAAGATGCTTGTCCTGATATTAAAGCTGAACTATTTTTAGGTCATTCACTTGGTGAGTTTTCTGCACTTTGTGCTAGTGGTGCGATTGATTATGTTGATGCCGTTGAGTTGGTTCATAATCGTGGTAAATTCATGCAATCAGCATGTGATGAAATAGAAGCAGGAATGATGGTTTTAGTTGGTCTTGATGATGCAAGTGTTGAGAAAGTTTGTGCAGATGCTCAAGAGGCAGGTAAAAAAGTTTGGCCTGCAAACTATAACCAAGATGGTCAGTTAGTTGTAGCTGGGATGAAATCAGATTTAGTATCATTAGAGCAAACTTTTAAAGATGCTGGTGCGAAAAGAGCTTTACTTTTAGATATGTCAGTAGCTTCACATTGTGAACTATTAACCCCTGCTCAAGAGCCATTATCTGAGTTAATGGTAAATATGGTTAAAGATGAGTTTGAAGCTCCAATAATATCAAATGTTACAACAAAAGCTTATTCTACAAAAAGTGAGGCAATTTCACTTTTAAAAGATCAGTTAATCAAACCTGTAAAATATAAACAATCTATTTTAGCAATTGCTGGTGATGTTGATATAGCTATAGAGTTTGGAAATGGAATAGTTCTTAAAGGTCTTAACCGTAGAATATCAAAAGAGTTGAAAACTTTAAATGTATCAGATATGGCATCGTTAGAAAAAGTTGTTGAAGAAGTTTGCAACTAGAATGAGAGTAACTTTAGTTCAATCTTCACCTAAGTTAAATCGTTCTAATTTAGATGATATTATCTCAACTGTTAATGAGTATAAAGATACTAGTGATTTAATAGTATTTCCAGAGTTATCTTTAAATGGTTACCTGCTTCAAGATAAACTTTATGAAGATGCATGGGATTTAAGTGAATTTCATGAGCTAAAAGAACTTAGCTGGCATGTGGATATTGTTGTTGGTGGTGCGATTAGAGATTCTAAGGTTTTTAGAAACTCAGCTTTGTATTTTTCTAAAGGTGAATTACTCAGTCAACATAACAAAGTACATCTTCCAAACTATGGAATGTTTGAAGAAGCAAGATACTTTACTGCTGGTGAAGTGTTTGAAGGTTTTGAGACAAGTCACGGAAAAATCTCAATGCTAGTTTGTGAAGATTTATGGCATGCTGGAGTTCATCATCAACTCTTTGATGAAAATCCTGATTTTATTATTGCTTTAGTTGCTTCTCCTGCTCGTGGTTTTGAAGATGATGGACTAACTATCGAAGATCAATGGTATTCACTTTTAAAATCGGTTGCACTTCATTGTGATGCAAAGGTTATCTTTGTAAATCGTGTAGGCTTTGAAGATGGACTTGGTTTTTGGGGTGGGAGTTGTATTGTCGATAAGGCTGCAAAAGTTATACATAAATTACCCCACTATAAAACTCACATAGAAACATTTGAAATAAATAAATAGGAAAATATATATTATGAAAATAGCGATTATGGGTGCAATGCCAGAAGAGGTAGCACCAATTTTAGAGAAATTAGGTGAGTATAAAACTATAGAATATGCAAACAACAAATACTATGAAGCAACTTATAAGGGTGTTGATTTAGTTATTGCTTATTCAAAAATTGGTAAGGTATTTTCAACTCTTACTGCTACTACAATGATTGAACATTTTGGATGTGATAGATTACTTTTCTCTGGAGTTGCAGGTGGAATTAATCCAACTCTTAAAATAGGTGACTTAATTATTGCAACTAAACTTTCTCAACATGATTTAGATATAACTGCTTTTGGACATCCATTTGGTTTTGTTCCTGAGGGTGCTGTTTTTGTTGAGACTGATAAAGATTTAATCTCTTTAGGTAAAACTGTTGCAAAAGAGATGGGTAAAGATATTCAAGAGGGAACAATCACTACAGGTGATCAGTTTGTTCATAATGAAGAGAGAAAGAACTGGATTGAAGAGACATTTAAGGCTGATGCATTAGAGATGGAAGGTGCTTCTGTCGCTGTTGTTTGTGATGCTTTAAATATCCCATTTTTTATTCTTCGTGCTATTAGTGATACTGCAGATATGGATGCAAGTTTTTCATTTGATGAGTTTATGG
Organism: Sulfurimonas sp.; assembly: GCA_021107375.1. Classification (GTDB taxonomy): domain Bacteria; phylum Campylobacterota; class Campylobacteria; order Campylobacterales; family Sulfurimonadaceae; genus Sulfurimonas. The sequence goes on along the minus strand of JAIOSY010000004.1, from coordinate 601 downwards.
AATCAAGTGCAATTATCTCTGCTGAGTTTGTTATGAAAATGGTAGACAAAATAGTTGAGTAAAAGTTCTATTAAACTTTCAAAAAAAATTATGTCAAAACTTGGTAAAACAAATGCTGAGTTTGATTTAATAGAAGAGGGCGATAAGATTTTAGTTGGACTTAGTGGGGGGAAAGACTCACTTACTATGATTCATGCAATGAAAGAGCAACAAAGACGCGCTCCTTTTAAGTTTGAGTTTATTGCAGTGACTATCTCTTATGGGATGGGTGAGAATTATGATGCTCTTCATCAACATTGTGAGGAGCATAATATTCCACATGCCACAGTTGATACAAAAGTTTATGAATTGGCAAAAGAGAAAATTAGAAAAAATTCATCATTTTGTAGTTTTTTCTCAAGAATGAGGAGAGGGTATTTATATACTGCTGCACAAGAGCATGGATGTAATAAGGTTGCCCTTGGGCATCATATGGATGATGCTGCAGAGAGTTTTTTTATGAACTTTATATACAATGGTCAGATGAGAAGTTTAGCCCCAAAATATAGAGCTGAGAATGGTTTAATTGTTATTCGTCCTCTTATTCAAATGAGGGAAAGAC
>JAIOSY010000101.1 GCA_021107375.1 Sulfurimonas sp. | reverse complement strand
TTGATACTTCCCTTGTAGAAATCGTAATAAAAGATGTCCTAGAGATAAATCCACATGCCACAATGGTTATAAAATCAACAGTACCAGTAGGCTATACAAAATCTGTAAATGAAAAATTCAACACTACTAATATCATTTTCTCTCCAGAATTTTTAAGAGAGGGTAAGGCTCTACATGATAACCTATATCCAAGTAGAATTATAGTAGGTGAAAAATCAGACAGAGCAAAAGTATTTGCAAACTTATTATCTCAAGGTGCTATAAAACAAGATATTAATATTTTACTAACAGACTCAACTGAAGCAGAAGCTGTAAAACTGTTTTCAAACACTTACCTAGCTATGAGGGTATCTTACTTTAATGAACTAGACTCTTATGCCCAGACTCATGAACTTAATACAAAAGATATTATCCAAGGTGTAGGTTTAGACCCCCGTATTGGAACTCATTATAACAACCCAAGTTTTGGTTATGGTGGATACTGTTTACCAAAAGATACAAAACAGTTAAGAGCAAACTATAAAGATGTACCAAATAACCTAATTAGTTCTATAGTAGATTCTAACTCTACAAGAAAAGATTTTATAGCAGATAGCATAATAGCTAAAAATCCAAAAGTGGTTGGAATATACAGACTTGTTATGAAATCAGGTTCAGATAACTTTAGAGCAAGTGCAATACAAGGTATTATGAAAAGAATTAAAGCTAAAGGTATTGAAGTAGTTATATATGAACCAGTATTTGAGGAAAATGAGTTCTTTCACTCTAAAGTTATTAAAGATTTAGATGAGTTTAAAAAGATAAGTGATGTTATAGTAGCAAATAGACTTTCTGAAAATATTTTAGATGTAAAGAATAAAGTTTATACTAGAGATATTTTCAATTCGGATAGTTAATGATTGGAATTGACCTTATTAAAACTTCTCGAATGAATAATTTAATAGAAAAATTTGGAGATAAAGCACTTCAGAAATTTTTATCAGATAATGAGATATTACTTGTTAAAAACTATAAAACTGCTTCTGGATTTTGGGCTATAAAAGAAGCAGTATCAAAAGCTTTAGGAGTAGGTATAGGTTCTGAATGTTCATTTCATGATATTGTTATCAGTAAAACTAAAAAAGGTGCTCCTAAAATAAACCTATCTTCACATATAGTAAAAAAATACAATATCTCAGATGCAAGTGTTTCCATAACACATGATGGTGAGTATGCTATTGCTGTAGCTGCGATACAAACAAAATAGCTTTAGAGATGCCCTTTAACCACCACCAACAAAATCAAGTAATTCTAACTTATCACCATCGTTTAAAATACACTTATCCCAGTTATTTTGTTTTACAATTTCCATATTTAGGGCTGCTGCCATAACCTTTCCCTCTAAAGACAACTCTTTTAATAACATTGTTAAACTAATTTTCTCAGGAAAATTTTTAGATTCTCCATTTATTATAATATTCATATCAGATCTTTTCATAAATAATTTCAATATTGTACCTCTTTTAATTGAATTAACAATAATTTATAGCTATACTAAGAAATAAATAAATAAATTTAAAGTAAATTATATGATAAATTCAACTGAGATAACAAAATATACAAAAAGCTTATCTATTCTTTTCTTAGAAGACCACACAGAACTGAGTGTTGAGACGGTAGATATATTAAAAAACTTTTTCAAAACAGTTGATAGCTGTGAAAATGGAGAGGAAGCACTTACTAAATATATAGAATATAAAGAACAAAACTCACATTATTATGATTTAGTAATATCTGATATACAAATGCCAATAATGGACGGTATTGAACTTACTCAAAAGATATATGAGATAAATCAATCTCAAATTATAATTATATTATCTGCACATGATGAAACAAAATATTTACTAAGCCTTATTAATCTAGGTATAGAACAATTTATAAAAAAACCTATTGACTATCAAGAACTGTTATCAGTTTTTTTAAACTCAGCTAAAAAGATAAAACAAAAAAACAATCCAGATACCTACGCTAAAATTATTCGAATATCAAAAGATTTTACATACAATAAAGATAGCAAATCACTTTACAATGGTAAAGAAAATATATATTTAACAAAATTTGAAATTATTTTTATAGAACTTCTTACAACAAATATAGGAAAAATATACTCAAATGAGGAAATTGTACTACATTACAACTCCCTTGAAGAGAATATTGATAGTGCAAATATTAGAAAATTAGTATCTAAATTAAGAAAAAAATTACCAGCAAACAGCTTAGAAAGTATTTATGGAATTGGTTATAAATTTGTACAATATTTATAAGTTTATAAAAACGGAATTTAAATGAACAAAACTCACCTTAAAAATCAACTCTCAACCCTTTCTCTTTCCATGTTTAGAAAAGATTTCTTTGGTATTTACCATGGTTCTATATCTGCAAAAACAGAGTCTAATCGTTTTATTATAAATACAAAAGAAGCTATTTTTGATGCGATTGATAAATATAGTTTGATTGAACTATATTTTAAAAAAGATTATCGTTGGAATCAGGCTAGTTTAGATGCTAAAATTCATTTTAATATTTACTCACAAATATCAGATGCAAAGTTTATCTGTTTTTCTATGCCACCCTTTACTACAGCCTATTCACTTGAACATAATATAATATCACCAAAAGATTATTTTGGATACCAAGAGATAGGCTCCATAGAGATAATAGATCCAAAACAGTTTGATGATTGGTACGATAGAGCTCAAAGTGAAATAACTTACTACTTTCAAACAAAAAAAACAAATATTATGGTGATTAGAGGCTATGGTGTTTATGCTTTTAACAGAGACTTACATGAGATGGCAAAACAACTTGCTATCTTAGAAAAAAGCTGTCGTTTACTAATGCTTGAAAGTTCACAAAACGATTGTAATTTTGATTAAATTTATTAAAAAGGTATATAAATGGCATTTATAGAAGTAGATGAAATTGATTTTTCTGAGATTATCGCAGAAGAGTTTAATAAAAAACAGATAGTTATTTTAAAGTTTGATTCAGAGTATTGTGATGCATGTATAGCATTAGACTTTGAACTTGAAGAGATTGATGATAAATATGAAAATGTTTCAGTTCTTGCAATAGATTGTGGTCAATCAAATGCTTTAGCAGAAAGATACGGAGTTACGCAAGTACCAACTATGATTATTTTTGAAAACAAAGACTCAATACTCTGGCAAAAAGAGGGCATTATGCTTGCCCAAGATATAGAAAAAATTATAAATTTATAATAATTCTATAGCTTTAAAGGCTGTATCCATCATTATATCAATCTCATCTTTTGTTATGATATATGGTGGCATAAAGTAAACAACATGACCAAGTGGCCTTAGTAAAACTCCATTTTTCAATCCATACTGATAAACTTTTAACCCTATTCTATCTTCAGATTTATACCCTTTTAGTTCAACTACACAAATCATTCCTGTTTGTCTTATAGATTCAACATTTTCAAGTATTTTAAATTTTTGTAATTTTTTAGACATATATTTTGACAATTCTTTATTTTTTTCTATAATATTTTCATTTTCAAAAATATCTAAAGTTGCATTTGCTGCTGCACATGCCAAAGCATTACCAGTATATGAATGAGAATGTAAAAAAGCTTTATGTTCATTATAATCACAATAAAATTTTGCATATATTTCATTTGTCGTTAAAACAACTGAAAGTGGAAGATAACCACCAGTTAAACCTTTTGATAAAACTATAAAATCAGGAGTTATTTTTGCAAGGCTACAAGCAAATAATTCCCCTGTCCTACCAAAACCAACCATAACTTCATCTGCAATTAAATGTACATTATATTTAGTACATATTTCACGAACTAATACTAAAAAATGAGGATGATACATATGCATATACCCTGCCCCTTGAACTAAAGGTTCTAATATTATTGCACTTATTTCATCAGCTCTTTGTTTACATAACTCTTCAAATCCACATGCCGCTTCTTTAGCTGCTTCTAAACTCATATCTTTTGGAACTGGAGTTTGTATAGTTTGAAGTAAAAGTGGTTTGTATGTATCTTTATATAATTCAACATCACCAACACTCAAAGCCCCAATAGTTTCACCATGATAAGAATTACTTAATGAAACAAAAATATTTTTATCACCATTACCATCATTTAAATGAGCATGATAACTCATTTTTAATGCAACTTCAACTGCACTTGAGCCATTATCCGAATAAAAACATTTATCTAATCCATCTGGTGTTAATCTAACCAATCTTTCTGATAATAGGACAACTTGTTCATGAGTAAAGCCTGCCAAGATTACATGCTCTAGCGTATCTAACTGCTCTTTTATTTTTTTATTTATATAACTATTTGTATGCCCAAACATATTTACCCACCAACTACTAATAGCGTCTATATATTTGTTTCCATCAAAATCTTCTAAATAAATACCATGAGCTTTCTTAATTGGAATTAATGGTAATGTTTCATGATCTTTCATCTGAGTACAAGGATGCCAAAGAACATCTAAAT
>JAIOSY010000085.1 GCA_021107375.1 Sulfurimonas sp. | reverse complement strand
GACTGAAGCATACGGACAAGTATCGCCTCTGTTACAACTAAAACTTTTGTATCTTTGGTGTGACAGCTATCCATTTTTACCTGATAACCAACACTTTGTCCAACTTTTTCACCAAGAGTTTTCGCCATTTGTGTTGCTACCATTCTAGCTGCCACACGGCGAGGTTCTAGCATTATGATTATTTTATCTCCAAGCCATGATTCTTTGAGCAGAGATATAGGTACAACTGTACTTTTTCCTGCCCCTGGTGGAGCTTGTAAAATTAATTTGTTATTATTTAAAAGTCTGTTTTTTAAATCATCTAAGACTTCATGTATTGGTAAGTTTTTCATGCTTTGCAATTATAACCTATAACTGGCTATACTACATCAACACAAACATATTCTAAAAATTAAGGGTTGATGATAATGAAAATTAGAAATTTATTTGTTTTAATAGTTTTAAATTTATCTCTTTTAGCTTCTGCAAGTGTAGAGGAATCGATAGTAAAAATATATACAGTATCAAAGTTGCCAAATTATACTACACCTTGGAACTCTAGTATAAGAAGGTCTCATGGCTCTGGAAGTATCATTAGTGGAAATAGAATTCTTACAAATGCCCATGTAGTTGCAGATGAGACTTTTATAGAGGTTAAAAGGGATGGCGATACAAGAAAGTATGAGGCAGAGGTTGAATTTATCTCTCATCAGGCAGATTTAGCACTTTTAAAATTAAAAGATAAGTCGTTTTTTAAAGGTACAAAAGCCTTAGAGGTAGATGGATTACCAAGGTTTGAGCAAGATATTGCCGTTTACGGGTTTCCTGTTGGTGGAGATAGTTTAAGTGTTAGTCGAGGGATAGTTTCGAGAATTGAACATAATAGATATGCTCACTCAAGAGAGATATTTTTAGCCATTCAAATAGATGCTGCTGTAAATCCGGGAAGTAGTGGTGGTCCAGCTATTAGTGATGGTAAGATAATTGGTGTCGTGATGCAACAAATATCAAGGTCTCAAAGTATTGGTTATATTGTACCTGTTGAGATTATTAGACATTTTTTAGATGATGTTAAAGATGGTAAATATGATGGTTTTGCACACATTGGTATAACTACTCAAAGAATGGAAAATAAAGCTTTGCGAGATGTTTATAAAATGGATAAAAATACAACTGGAGCATTGGTTGTTGATGTGTCACAAAAATCTAACGCATATGGTAAGTTAAAAGATGGTGATATTCTTCTTTCAATCGATGGTCATATTGTCCAAAATGATGCAACTGTTGAATTTATACATAACAAATATACTTCATACAAATACTATATAGATAAAAAACAGATAGGCGATAGTATTAGCTTTGGTGTTCTTCGTGATGGTGAAAAAATAGATTTAAAATTTGTTTTAAATAATGTAGCAGATGATAATTTACTTGTAAATACCGTTGCTCATGATATTATGCCTAAGTATTTTATTTATGGTGGGTATGTATTTACACCATTAACTAGAAATATATTTATAAATAATCGTTCAGTTCCTTTAGATTTAAGAGAAGCTGCAAGTCAGTGGGCAAGTGATGAAAAAGATGAGGCTGTAATCCTTTTAAAAGTTTTAGCTTCTCCATCAAATAGAGGTGATCATAATTTTTCTTTTTGGATGGTTGATAAAGTAGATAACAAAGAGTTTAAAAATTTTACAGAATTTGTAAAAATTATGAATGAATTTAAAGGTAAATATTTGATACTTGAAAATAAAGATGGTGTAAAAATAGCGATTGATGTAGATGAAGCTAGTAAGTCTAAAAACAATATATTAAACTTACATAGTATTAAAAATTCAAAGAGATTATAATGTATGATGTAGCGATTATTGGTGCGGGTATTAATGGTGCGAGTGTTGCTTTCGAGCTAACTCAAAAAGGTAAAAAAGTAATTATCTTTGATATGAATGGGGTTGCTAGTGGTGGTAGTGGTGCTGCTGGTGCTTTTATATCTCCAAAGTTTTCAAAAGCAGGTGAGTTAAAAGAGATTATCCATGATGCTTTTATCTACTCTATGGCATTTTATGAGAAAAACTTTCCACATCTGCTTACTAAAGCTCCACTTATTCATATCGCCCAAGATGAAAAAGATTCTGAGATTTTAAAATACTATAAAGAGCATACTGATTTAAAGCTAAGTGATGAAAAAAACTCATTTGAAAATGAGACTGTGTCTATGGAAGCTGGGATTGTAAATGCTCATGGGATGTGTAGTGCAATGTGTAAAAGTGCTAAGTTTGTAAACTCTAAGGTAGAATCTTTGGTTTATGATGATGGCATGTGGATTATTGATGAGATATATTCTGCTTCATCTGTTGTGATGGCAACTGGTGCTTATAAACAAGTGATACAAGAGCCATATATAAAACTTCGTGGAATCTGGGGACATCGCATAGATATTAAAACTACGACTGAAAATAAAAACTCTCTTCATCAGTTTGTATCAATCTCTCCAAGCAAAGATGGGGTTTTAGCCATAGGAGCAACTCATAATGTTCATTATCATCCTGAGAGTTCAACAGAGCCTTATGATGTGCAAGAGGGTAGAGCAGAGTTGTTACAAAAAGCATCCCGTACTATTGATTTAGAAAATGTTGAGATAATAAGAGATTATACTGGGCTTAGAAGTGGAAGTTTTGATTATATGCCTTTAGTTGGCTCTCTTGTTATTTCAAAAGAAACTTTGGCAGATACAAATATAAAGTTTAAAACTAAAAAGCCAAATTTTGAAGAATACAGCTACTATCCAAATTTATATATGATAAATGGAAATGGTGGTTATGGTTTTGTACTCGCTCCGTATCTAGCAAAGATTTTAAGTGAAAATATTTTAAGTGGTAAAAAAATAAGTGATAGAGTTAGCCCTGCGAGATTTTTCGCAAGGTGGGCTAAAAAGTTATAGTTTACTCTAAACTCCAAAACATCAGTCGATTATCTTCATCGGCTGTAATAAGCTTGTTTTCTTCATAAAAGTCTATTTTTATAACAGTTTGTTTATGTCCTTTTAAAAGGTACTTTTCTTTTAAACTATTAGTATCTATAATTGATATTTCATCATTTTCATTTTTAACAAAGGCTGCTTTTGTAGCTTTTGGATTAAGTGCTGCACTGTAGATAAAAAAGTCACCTTTAGTCATCGTATATTGTTGTGGTGATTTGTAAAGTATAACTCTTTTATCTTTGCCTCCACTAAGTAATAAACCATTTTTATAATCAATGGAAAAGATATCTCTTTTATTTGCTTTGGAATACTCCTCTACAATCTTGCCATCACTGACTGATATTTTGCTTATCAGTGGAGTCTCATCTGCTGTATAGATATACTTTTTATCTTCAGTTAAAGCATAGTCTGAAAAACTTGATTGATTAAGCTCTATTTTGTATATGAATTTTTTAGTATCAAGATTATAAAGCATGATTTCATTACCCATAGTTCCAAAAATAACTTTTTCTTTGTCTATAAACTTAACTTTTTGAGGTGTTAAACGTTGTGATACATCTATAAGTTTTGTAAGTTTATTGTTCTCATATAGATAACATTCCCTCCAACCACTAAGTATACGTACAATAAATACAAGTTTTCCATCAAGATAATCAACGCTAAATATCAAAGGTCTCATATATTCGCCCCAGATATCTTTGATTTTTGGAAGTGTTATTTTATCAATCAGTTTATCTTTTTTAAGATCATAAATATCTATTATTCCCTCTTCCGTTCCTATTATCAAAGTATTTCTAACTTTTATAAAATCTGATACTGCCTCACTTGCTGTTACATATCTATATGGTGTTATATCTTTGGCGTAAGTACTTATAACAAAGAGTAAAAAAAATAGTGTAATTAATCTCATGATTTATCCTTTTATCTGTTGGGCTAAACCAACAATAGAGACTTTAAAAGCATCATTTTCACAAACCTCTATGCAACGACCACATTTAATACACTCTGCTCCTGTAATAGCCTTACTTTTTTTACCAACCATATCTAATACTTCAACTTCAGGGCAGACTTCAAAACATGCCATTGAGTATAAGCACTTCTCCTTATCGTGTACAACTTTTACAAGAGAGTATTTGCCTATAATTGCATTGAACCCACCTAAAGGGCATATATGACCACACCAGCCATATTCTTGAGAAAAAAGGTCAAAAAGAAAGATTGCTACAAGAAAAAACCAGCCAAAACCAAAACCAAAGATAATTCCCCTTTGTGCTATCCCTATGGGACTTATCATATCAAATGCTGTTAATGAAAAGATGAAAGATAGACCTAGACTTACTGCTATCACCCAGTATCTGATGTTTCGACTAAAAGAGATTGCATTCTCTTTTGCTTTAAAGTTTAATGCACGTCTTAGTGCTGCTGCAGTTTCTGTTATAATGTTTACAGGACAAACCCAAGAACAAAAAAATCGCCCACCTATAACTCCATATATAAAAAGGATAACAACTACACCGACTAAAATATCTATAGCTATAAATGCCCCTGCAAAAAACATCTGTAGTGTTACAAATGGATCAGATAAGGATATATATCCAAAAATAATAGAACTACTTAAATCACCAATTACAATATTCCATCCATAAGTATTTGCTCCGAAGTACAGAGTGAGTATAAATATTTGAAGCAATCTACGAGATAAATAAAAACGATATTTATATAAAAAATTAATCATCATAAAGTCCTTTTAAAAT
>JAIOSY010000209.1 GCA_021107375.1 Sulfurimonas sp. | reverse complement strand
GAGATTCAACAGATATATTAAGAGTATTTTCATCTGAGTTAACACGAGATAAAATATTAAATAATGCCTCTTTATTCATAAATGATTTATAACTTTCAATAGCAGTTAAAGATGCAGTTTTAACAAAATCTACATAAATTTCAGTTAATAATTCCTTATTATATTTATCAGGATAACCCAAGAAATCTTCAGCTTTCACATCACCACTTTTATATCTATTTCTCTCATTTTGAACAACTAAAGAGTTATCTATTGGTAAAGATAATTTTTTCATATAAACAATTTTAGTATTTTTAATATCTTCTATAATTTTAACTGTCTTACGAATTTTCTCATCTTCTATAGATGCACTATCTAAAACATTTGGGAAAATTGTTGTATTATCAACTAAAGAACCCAACATCTTATATCTTGGTGTTTTAAAAATATGATTTCTATTTTCTTTACCCAATAATGCATCTACTATCGACTCTATAATTTTTTCATAATCTTTTTCATATTTACGAAGTTTAAAACTTCCTATAATTGAATAAAAAGCAATATGAGCAACACTTGCTATATAAAGTATAAGCATTGGAATCATTACTAAAAAAGCTATAGAAAGCGGAGGTAAAACAACCCCAAATACATTTATAGTAACACTTTGATCTGAAAATGTTCCTACCCATCCCATAAAGGCAATTAATATGAACGACGCTATTGTATATCTTTTTATATGCATAACAACTCTCTCTCTTTATTTAGATTTTTCTACTATTTCTCTACAATCTATACAATATGCAGCATGTGGTTTCACTTTTAATCTTTGAAAACCAATATCATCCTCACACATTGCACAAGTACCGTATTCACCATTCTCTATTTTAGCTAAAGCAACATTTATTTCACCTAATTCTTGCTCTTGTTGATGTACAATTACGCTCTCAACCATAGAGTTATTGTTTACAGATGCATAATCACCCTCATCATTTAATTCTAATGAATTCAACTGATCCAATTCATCATTAACACCATTAATATTTTTAACTATTTGATTATTACGACTCTTTAAAGTTTCTTTAAAGTAATTTAATTCGCTATCTTGCAATTTTCATCCTTAGTATGTTAGTGTTACTTATGATATGGATGGTTACTAAGTATTGAAAAACCTCTATAAATCTGTTCTAACAAAACTGCTTTTGCTATTTTATGACTCATAGTTAATTTACCTAAACTAATAACCTTATCACTTTTTTTTATAAACTCATCTTCAAAGCCATAAGCTCCGCCTATAAAAAATTTCACGGACATTTTATCATTTAATAGCTTACTAAATTCAAAACTATCGATTAATTTTCCATCAGGATGCAAAGTTACACAAAAATCCTTACCTATGTAAGGATTTAAAGCCTTTGTATATGCCTGCTGCGAGGCACTTTGTGAAATAGTGTGTGATTTTGCTACATCTTTAGGAAAAATTTCAGTATCAGTAACTTTTGCAAAGCGAGATATCATCTTTGTAAGCTCTTTATATAAAGGATCATAAATTGATTTCTCTTTTTTAGCTATTGATACTATTTCAATCTTCATTATTTATCCAATAATCCACTACCGATTACATGATAAGTTACATTTTGAAACTCATCATTTTTTTTAACTCCACCAATAGCACCAACAAAATGTTTTGACTTTGAAGCTATTTTATCTAATGAATTACCTAAAACTACACCTACATTTTTTGTCGATGTATCTCGATACGCACCTAAACCTATATAATTTAAATCCATCTCATTTGCTTGCAAAATCTCCTCTTCATTATGAGTAGAGATACCTAAAATTTTATCTTTACCAATAACTTGTCGAATAATTTTAACAGCTGTAAATATATCAGAATCAATTTTGGCTAAATCCTCTTGACCAACATGAACACCATCACAAAACTCTATAAGTTCATAAGAATCATTAACAACCAAAAAACCATCATAAATTTTTCTAATTTTTATAAGTTGATTTTTTATAAATAAAGTATCTGCAGTTATATTTCTATACTGAAATATCTCTGCTAAATTATTCTTTGCAATCTCGATAAACTCTTCTAAAGAGATAGCACGAGAGACTAGCAGTTCTTGGTCACAAAGAGAATAAAGTCTCATACTTTTAATTAAGCTGCATTCATAAGTGTAAGTAAATCTGCTAAAGTCTTCTTTAAATCGTTTCTATTTACAATCATATCAACAGAACCTTTTTCTAACAAAAACTCAGCTCTTTGAAAACCATCAGGAAGAGCAGAACCAATAGTCTGCTCAATAACTCTCTGACCTGCAAAACCAATAAGTGCGCCAGGTTCAGCAATAATAATATCGCCTAGTGTTGCAAATGATGCAGAAACACCACCCATAGTTGGATCAGTTAATACTGAGATATATGGAAGTTTATGATTTGCAAGTTTTGCTAATGCTGCTGAAGTTTTACTCATTTGAAGAAGTGAAAAAGTAGATTCTTGCATTCTAGCACCACCAGAAGCACTAAGAATAATTACACCCTCTTTATTTTCAATAGCACGATTTACGACACGAACAATTTTTTCACCCTCAACAGAGCCTAAAGAACCACCCATAAAAGCAAAATCAAAGATAACAATTTGTGCTGATACACCATTCATTTTTATAGAACCACTTACAACTGATGAAGTTTTACCAGTTTTTTTAGTAGCCTCTTCGATTCTTTTTTTATAAGATTTTTTATCTACAAAGTTTAATGGATCTATTGGTTTTAAAGTAGAATCAAACTCTACAAATGAACCTTCATCTTCTAAAAGTGCAAGTCTCTCTTTTACACCTATACGAAGATGAAAACCACATTTAGGACATACATAATTTTGATTTTCAACCTCTTTATAGTACATTAAAGAGTGGCATGATTTACATTTTACCCAGTGAGAAGAGGTCTCACTTTTAACTGGTTGTTTATTTGTGTCTCGTGAAAAAAGGTTTAAAAGATTCAAAAAAATATCCTTAAATTATAAATATCTTGCATTATATCTTATTTATGCTTATAAAAATAATTATGAAGTTAAATTAAAAGTTTCCACATACCAATAACAATATAAAAATTAAAAGAGTGATGTAGTTGCAAGGAGCATAGAAGAGAGGAAGCGTACTTTAGTACGTGACGAGCGTAGCAACGCAGCAAATGCGTCGCTATTTTTATTTTTATTTTAGTAAAGAGTTAGCAATACTTCTTGCAGCTTCACGACCATCATAAGCAGCTGTTACAACTAAGTCTGCACCTCTGTAACAATCTCCACCTGCATAGATTCCAGCAGTTGAAGTTTCATGAGTATCTTCATTTATAATGATTCCACCCCATGAGTTTGTTTCTATTCCGTTTTCTGCTAAAAATGAAGGAACTACTGGGTCAAAACCTAAAGACATGATAACAACATCAGCATTTGCTCTAAATTCGCTACCTTTTAGCTCTTCCATTTTTTGACGACCAGATTCATCTTTTGCACCAAGCGTAGTTTTTGCAGCTTCAACAGCGATTGCATTACTATTATCACCAAGAATTATCTCTTTAGGAGATGCTAAGAATGTAAAATCAACACCCTCTTCCATCGCATTTTTATACTCTTTTTTACTTCCTGGCATATTTTTCTCATCACGACGATAAAGACAAGTTACAGATTTTGCACCCTCTCTTTTTGCAGTTCTAAGACAATCCATGGCAGTATCACCACCACCGATTACAACTACATTTAAGTCTTTAAAATCAAACTTTTTATCATAAGAAGTTTTAAAGTTTTTCTTTTGAATTGCAGTTAAATAATCCATAGCATCATATACATTTGATGCTTGCTCACCAGATAAACCAGCTCTTTTTGGTTTAGTTGCACCAACACCTATAAACATTGCATCATGAGAGTTAGCAACATCTTCAAAAGAGATATCATCACCAACCTTCGTATTTAGAACAAGTTTAAGTCCAGCTTCTTCAAGTAATGAAACTCTACGCTCAACTATTTTTTTATCAAGTTTAAAGTTAGGGATACCATAAGTTAAAAGTCCACCTGCTCTATCGCTTGATTCATACATGGTTACTGCTATACCTGAACGAAGTAAATATGTAGCAACCGATAACCCAGCAGGTCCACTTCCAATTACAGCTACTTTTTTATCTGTTGTAATCCCCGGAAATTCTGGTTTATATCCAGCTTTAAATCCAGCTTCTGTAATATGAGTTTCTATAGAACCAATAGTAATCGCACCATGACCATCATTAAGTGTACAATCACCCTCGCAAAGTCTATCATGTGGACAAACTCTACCCATAACTTCAGGGAAAGGTGATGGCTCATTTGATAGTTTAAATGCAAACTCTAAATCTTTCTCAGAAACAGACTTTAACCATTGAGGAATATAGTTATGAAGTGGACATTTATTTAAACAAAATGGGTCTCCACATTGAATACATCTTTCACTTTGACTTGCTGCATCATCTTTATCAAATACTTCATAAATCTCACCAAAATCTTTAGTTCTCTCTACAACTAACCTTTTAGTTGGTTCTAATCTCTCTGTTGTTAAAAATTCTCTCATAATTAGTCTCCATTCTCAAGGTTAAGTGGTAGTTTTGTTAAGTTTTTAGGTTTAATTAACCAAAAATTTCTTACCTCTACTCTAAAGTTTTCAAGTAACTCTTTAGCTTTTACACTTCCAGTTTCAACTACATAATCTTTTAGTAATCTTTTTAAGTAGTGTCTAGCCTCATCACCCTCATCAGTATCAATTCTAATTGCTTCAACTAACTCACGGTTTACATTTTCAACAAAGCTTCTATCTGCATCATATACAAAAGAGACACCACCAGTCATACCTGCACCAAAATTAATACCAGTACGACCAAGAATAACTACAATACCACCTGTCATATACTCACAAGCATTATCTCCAGTTCCCTCAACGATAGCTAAAGCACCAGAGTTACGAACTGCAAATCTCTCACCAGCACTTCCAGACACATACACTTTACCACCAGTAGCACCATAAAGACAAGTATTACCAGCAGCAGAAAACTCTTCACCCTCATTTTTAGAAGTGACAATAATTTTACCACCATGCATACCTTTACCAAGGTAATCGTTTGCAACACCATCAAGATAGATAGAAACACCTGGAATTAAGAATGCACCAAGAGCCTGACCTGCTACACCAGAAAGGTTAATCTTAATAGTATCAGCTTTTAGTCCTTCATCTCCATAGTATTGAGCTATTTCACCAGATACTAATGCACCAAAACTTCTATGAACATTTGTAATCTCTCTTGTGATTCTTATAGGATGTTCAGGATGCTTGATAGCACTATATGCTTCTTTTAATACATCTTTCTCAAAACTATTATCATCAAATGGATGATTGAATTGTTGTTGATGAGTATTTATACCATTTTCTTGATGAAGAACTGAAGAAAAGTCAAATTTCTGAGCGAACTCATCATTAACAACTTTAAGTAAATCAACTCTACCTATCATATCTTCCATAGTTTTAAAACCAAGTTCAGCCATGATTGAACGAATATCCTCAGCTAAAAGTGTAAAGTAGTTTATAATTTGATCCACATGCCCTTTAAAGAACTCTTCACGAAGTTTATCATTTTGAGTTGCGATACCTACAGAACATTTATTTACATGACAAATTCTAAGCATTTTACAACCAACGATAGTAAGAACACCAGTACCAAATGCGTAAGACTCAGCACCTAAAAGAGCCGCTTTTACAACATCAAGACCAGATTTCAGTCCACCATCAGCTTGAACCTCTACAAGTCCACGAAGATTATTTGCTTTTAGGGCATTGTGAGCTTCACTTAAACCAAGTTCCCAAGGATTACCAGCAAATTTAATAGAAGTAAGTGGAGCAGCACCAGTACCACCATCACCACCAGAGATAATGATTTTATCTGCATAAGCTTTTGCAACACCTGCTGCAATCGTACCAACACCCATAGTTGAAACTAACTTAACAGCAACTCTAGCTTTTGGATTTACCTGCTTACAATCAAAAATAAGCTGAGCTAAATCTTCAATAGAGTAAATATCATGATGTGGAGGAGGTGAAATCAGAGTAACACCAGGAACAGTATGACGAAGTTTTCCAATTAATGGACTAACTTTATGACCTGGAAGTTGACCACCCTCACCTGGTTTTGCACCTTGAGCAACTTTAATCTGAATCTCTTCGGCTGAGCGAAGATAAGCTGGAGTTACACCAAATCTTCCTGATGCAATTTGCTTAATTTTAGATAATCTCTCAGTTCCAAATCTATCTTTATCTTCTCCACCCTCACCTGAGTTTGACTGAGCACCGATTCTATTCATTGCGATTGCAATAGTTTCGTGTGCTTCTGGAGAGATAGAACCAAGACTCATTGCAGCAGATGCAAATCGTTTAAAAATCTTCTCTTTTGATTCAACTTCTGATATGTCAATAGCTTTTCTATCTGATTTAATATCAAAAAAGTCACGGATAAATTTAAGACCTCTTTTATTTACTAAATCTTTTAATCTATCAAAATCCTCTTTTCTCCCTTTTTCAGCCACTGCATGAATAGCATGAATTACAGCAGGACCAAAATCATGATGCTCTTGACCTGTATAAAATTTATAATATCCACCAATATTTAGAGGGAAAATTTTATTAAAACCATCCTCTTTAAATGCTTCTTTATGATACTTTGTTAATCTCTCATCAATATCACTGTACTCTAGCCCTGGAATTGCACAATGTGAAGTCTCAAAACACTCCCCAACAATCTCTTTACTTAAACCCATAACATCAAAAAGACCAGAGTTTCTATATGAAGCAATAGTTGCAATACCCATCTTTGACATAATCTTTAAAAGACCAGCATTTAAAGCACCATGTACTGATTTTAATGCTTCATTAGAAGCGATATGGTTAAATGATCTCTTTTTTACCTCTTTTCTAACTGTTGCAAAAAGAAGATTTGGAAATACTGCACTAGCACCATATCCGATTAAAACAGCAGCACTGTGAGAATCAACGACCTCTCCTGTTGATGCGATAATAGAAACAAGATGACGAATTTTAGCTTTTAATAATGCTATATTTAAACGACCAACAACCATTGCCATTGGGATAATTTTATTTGTAGCATTAAACTCTGCATCATCTAAAATAATTATTCTAGTTCCATCATTATTTACAGAGTTTATTACTTTAGCTATTAAAACATCTAATGCCTTTTTTAAATCTGTTTTATATGCAGTTGAAAAAGTTTTATTATCATAAAAAGCTTGATAACGAGGTGATTTTTTATCACCAAATGATTTTAAAACATTAAGTTTTTCACAAGTAATAATTGGAGAGATTGATTTTAAACGATGAGCATGACTAGGAATTTCATCTAAGATATTATGAATTTCACCAAAACCAGTATTTAAACTCATTACAACTTTTTCACGAATTGGGTCAATCGGTGGATTTGTTACTTGAGCAAATTTTTGTTTAAAATAATCTGTAAAGTTTCTTTGTTTATTTGAAAATGCTGCTAATGGAGTATCATCACCCATACTTCCAACTGCTTCTTTACCATCTTTCATCATAGGCTCTATTACTTGCTCTACAATCTCTTGAGTAATGTTAAAATATCTTTGTCTTTTAACAATTTGATCAACATTATATGATTCATTTACAATATATTGATCTTCAACATGCTCTTGAAGATATATCATATGCTCATTTAACCATTTCATATAAGGGTTTGAAGATTTTAAATAGTCATTAATCTGTTCATTTTTAAGAACTTTACCAAATTTTAAATCAAGTCCTAACATCTCACCAGATTGAAGACGACCTCTCTCTTTAATATCCTCTTCCGCAACATCAACAACACCATACTCACTCGCAATTAGTAAGTTATCATCTTTTGTAATGATATATTTTGAAGGACGAAGACCATTTCTATCAAGTACACAACCAATATAACGACCATCTGTTACAGAAAATGCAGCCGGTCCATCCCACGCTTCAAATACAGTTGAGTGATACTCATAAAATGCACGAAGTTCTGGATCCATATGTGGAGCATTTTGCCAAGCTGATGGGATAACAGCTCTAACAGCTTTAAAAAAGTCCATACCATTAACAATAAGAAATTCAAAAAAGTTATCTGCCGATGCAGAATCTGAAGAGTTTAACTGTAAAATCGGTAAAATTCTAGCAATCTCCTCATCTGTAAATATATCACTTTTTATTGATTCAGTTTTAATCTCAACATTTATACGGTTACCCTCAACAGAGTTAATCTCACCATTATGAGCAACAGCACGGAAAGGTTGAGCTAATCTCCATTCTGGAAGTGTATTTGTTGAAAATCTTTGGTGAAAAAGTGAAAAAGAGATTTTAAATGAATCATTTTGAAAATCTTTATAAAACTCTTTAATATGAGTAGGCATTACAAGCCCCTTATATGAAAGAACTTTTGAACTCATAGAAGCGATATAGAAATCTCTTTCATCTACAAGCTTATGCTCTGTTTCCTTACGAGAAAGATATAAAAGTGCATCAAATCTATTTGTAGCCATAATTGAGTTTGGAGTTATGATTAACTGAACTATATTTGGTAAAGAAGCAATAGCTTGATCACCAAGTGCATTAATATCAACAGGTACATCACGAGTATAAACAATTTTTAAATCA
The DNA here is from genome assembly GCA_021107375.1 of Sulfurimonas sp. Taxonomy (GTDB): domain Bacteria; phylum Campylobacterota; class Campylobacteria; order Campylobacterales; family Sulfurimonadaceae; genus Sulfurimonas. Next base: position 7,676 of record JAIOSY010000209.1, on the reverse strand, counting down.
TTATTTGTACAAATATCTTCTAAAGTTTGTAAAAAATCTTTATTTTTTGTAAAAACTGAAGCTACTGCAAATTGACTTGGAAGTTCAACACCATTCTCTGATGCCTCTTTTCTAATAAACTCTTCTGGCATAGAAAGTAGTAAACCACTACCATCACCAGTTTTTCCATGTGCTGCAACTGCACCACGGTGCATCATTCTCTCTAACGCTGTAACTGCATCATCTAAAACCTTGCGAGATGCCTTGTTTTTAATGTTGGCAACTAAACCAAAACCACAGTTATCTTTGAATGATCTCAATAAATCATGATGTTCAACCATTTTTACTCCTAAAATTTGTAAATTTTATGTTAATTCTATGTCAATTTAAGCTTTTTTTAAAGTAACTTAGTCTATTTAGACAAAGTGATTATATTATACATCTTAAAGGTTTAAAAAAGCATTATTTAACTAGAATTTTGTAAGTTATTTTAAAAAGTGTGTATTTGGGGAGCAACTAGTGCAAGGTTATATTATAAATCTTAACAAAGTAAAAGATGAAGATTTAATAGTCACAATAGTATCTAAGGGCAACTTAGAAACTCTTTATAGGTTTTATGGAGCAAGACATGGAACTATAAATATCGGCTTTAAAATCGACTATGAGATAGAAAAATCATCTAAATCAACCATACATAGATTAAAAGATGTTATCCATATAGGATTTAAATGGATAAATGATTATTCAAAACTCAGACTTTGGCAAGATTTTTTAGCACTTTTTCATAAACATCTAAAAGATGCTGAAAATATTGGTAATTTTTATTTTGACTTGATAGAAAATGCCTCAAAAGAGTGGGGAAAACAAAATCCTAAAAGAGTTGCGATAGAATCTTATGTAAAAATACTCTCTCATGAAGGACGACTCCATACTGAAAAAATCTGTTTTTTATGTGCAAATAAAATTGATGGTGACATTTCACTCATAAGAGCCTTTCTCCCCACACATCCACAATGTACCCATACTCTTGGGATAGATCCTAGTGCCTTAGATGAACTGTTTAAAAATAAATCCTCGCTGTTTTTAAATGATGAAGAGATTAACAGACTTTGGTTAGTTTTACTTGAGGGATTGTAGTTTATTGAACTCAACAATCATCCCATGAAATCTCGAAAACACAAGATTTAAATCATCAGTTTGTAGATTTTCCATTATGCCTAATTCTAAAAATTCTTTATACTTATCATAATCACTAAACTCTATATCAAAAAATTTTAAAAGCCTCTTTGTATAGGTATCAACTACCATCTCATCTCTAAAACAAGCATAACAAAGAATTGCATCTGCACTCTCTTTACCTATCCCTTTTTGAGAGAGTAACCATTCTCTACTTACTTGTTTTTGAAAAGTTTTAAAATCACCAAATTTATCTTTAATATTTTTAGCCAATATTAAAACTCTTGGTGCTTTTTGATTATAAAATCCACTTGGCTTTATCATATCTTTTAAAGAGTTTTCTTCAAGTATTAAAAAAGTATCTAATTCTAAAAAATCATCTAAATTTTTAAAAGATTTTTCTACATTTTTCCATGTGGTATTTTGAGTAAGTATTGCACCAATAACAACCTTGAAAGTTCCAACACTTGGCCACCAATATTTTGAAGAACCTTCAAGTAAATTTTTATTTTTTAAAAATTGATATATCTCAAAACTATTTTTTAACAATTTTTTTTAGCCACCAAAGAAGCAACTCTTATTTTTTCTCCAAAAGAGTTTATATCATCTCTCTCTTTGTAATAGATAATTTCTAAATCACGAAAAGCATCTAAAAGTTCATCCTTTTTAAGTAAATAATCTGAATTCATACTTCCATTTTCTGCTTTTTCATGCGCCACTATAAATGTTTCAAAGATCAATACTCCACCATCTTTTAAAGAGCCAATCATCTGAGCCATTAAACGGCGATTTAAATAGTTTGTATTTACAATCAAATCATAGCTATTTTGTTTTAAATTATATTTATCTAAATCTGTTTCTATTTTCGTAATATTTGAAGTATTTTTAATTTGAGAGAGTGCATAATCTGATAAATCAACAGCATCTATTTTAAAACCCAACTCCTCTAAAAAATGAGTATTTCGTCCAGTTCCACATGCCAAGTCAAGAGCAACTCCAATCTTGGCATGTGGGATATATTTCTCTAAAATTGGTGAAACAGTTGTTTTCATCGGTTTCTTCACATGCCGAATATTCCATCGTTCTTTGTCTTCTATCATGACAATCTCTCCTTGTAATCTTCATACCCAAACTCTTTTACTATCTCTAAAATTCCATCTTTTCTCAAAATTGCTAAAGATGGAAGTTTGATTCCATTAAAAGTTGTATTTTTCACAAAAGTATAATGAATTTGATCTTCAAAGATAATTTTATCTCCAATTTTCAAAGGCTCATCAAATGAATAATCTCCCATAATATCACCAGCTAAACAGGTATTTCCACCAAGTCTATAAGTATATTTTTTATCACCTGCTTCACCACTTCCCCTTACATCTGCACGATATGGCATAGAAAGAGTATCTGGCATGTGGGCGTCTGCTGAAGTATCTAAAATTGCAACCCACATCCCATTTTTAAAAACATCTAAAACCGTACTAACTAAGTATCCAGTCTCCCAACCAACTGCTTCCCCCGGTTCTAAATATACTTCAACGGCATACTTAGCTTTAAACTTTTTTATGATTTTTATAAGCTTCTGTACATCATAACCTTTTTTAGTTATATGATGTCCACCACCAAAATTTATATATTTTAAATCTTTAAAATATTTAGAAAAATTTTTCTCAAAAGTAACCAAAACCTCTTCTAAAGCATTAACATTTTGCTCACAAAGTGCATGAAAATTTAAGCCATCAACATACTTAAGTATATCTTCATCAAAATTGGCTAAAGTTGTACCTAAACGGCTATAAACTCCACAAGGATTATAAATATCTTTAGGTGAAGATGATACTTCTGGATTTATTCTAAGTGAGATACTGGCATGTGGGTTTATCTCTTTTACAGTTCCCACATGCCGAGATAGTTGAGATGGAGTATTAAAAACAATATGGTCTGAAATCTTAGCAATCTCTTTAATATCCCCGTCACTAAAAGCTGGAGAGTAAGTATGAACTTCGGCATGTGGATTATGTTTACAAAACTCTTCTCTTGCTAATCTTGCTTCGTTAAGTCCACTTGCTGTACACCCTTTTAAATACTTAGAGATTAAAGGAAATGTACTCCACATAGCAAAACCTTTTAAGGCTAAAATAATCTTCGCCCCACTCTCTTTTTGAACATCATCAAGTAGTTTTAAATTATTTTCTAATAAATTTTCTTCACATATATAACAAGGTGTTTTAAACATCATCTTTTAACTGTTGAATCCCTTTTAAATCATCCAAAACCTTATCCAGTTCCTTATAAAATTCCGTAACTAAACTCTTATCTTCACTCTCTTCTAAAAGAGTTATTGTTTTATGTAAAACCTCTGCACCTATACCTGCAGATAAACCTTTTATCGTATGTATAAATCTTTTAAACTCTTCATCATCTAAACCATCAAAACTAAAATCTTTATAACTATCATAAAAACCATTTAGCAATTTTAAATATAATTTACGATTCCCAGCAAGATACGAAAGTCCTATATCTTCAGAAATATTTTTAAAATTATAAATGCCTGACTTAGACTTATTTAAATCAGTTTTTGTAGAGATATATTTTAAAAGTGTTTCATATAATTTTTCCACATCAATAGGTTTATTTAAATGTTCATTCATACCAACTGCTTTTGTTCTCTCAACATCCTCTTTCATAGCATTTGCAGTTAATGCAATAATTGGTATATTTTTATTTAACTCTCTTATAAGTTTAGTAGCATCATAGCCATCAAGAATAGGCATTTGAATATCCATTAAAATAATCTCATACTTATCTCTATTTTGCTTAAACATATCTACAGCTTCTTGCCCATTGTTTGCTATATCTATATTTATTCCACTATCCTCAAGTAGTCCTATTACTATTAACTGATTTGTTAAATTATCTTCAACTAATAAAATATTACTATTTTCAAGTAAAGATATATCATCTACTAATGATTTTTTATTAGCTTTATACACCTCTTTTATATTTTTATCTGAAAATATATCATTTAAAATATCATTTAAAATAGATGGATTTACTGGTTTTTGTAAAAATATATCAATCCCAACATCATTTGCTAACTTCGAGATAGATTCTTGTCTAAATGAACTTACCATTATAACGGCAGGAGGATAATTATCTTTACATTGCTCATGTAATTTTCTAGTAGTTTCAATACCATCAAGTTCTGGCATATTCCAGTCCATCAATATTAGGTCATATTTTTTATCACATTTATTCAGCATCGCTAATGCTTCACTACCACTATATGCATGACTAACATCAATACTAAATATACTTAAATTATTTGCTAATATCTCATGCCATGATTTATTATCATCAACTATAAGCACCCTTTTATCACTGTATATATTATATTTATTCTCTTTTTCAAGCTCTTGTAAATCTATTTCAAAAATAAACTTACTTCCCTTACCATACTCGCTCTCTATCCATATTTTACCATTCATTAACTCTATAAGTTGTTTAGATATTCTAAGACCAAGTCCAGTTCCACCATATTTTCTAGTTGTACTTCCATCAGCTTGTGAGAATGATGTAAACAGTCTATCTTGTTGCTCCCTAGTTAAACCGATACCAGTATCTGAAACTTCAAATCTATATCTACCATCTCTTATTTTATTAATATATACTAAGATCTCTCCCTCTTGAGTAAACTTAACTGCATTTCCTAAAAGATTTATAATTACCTGAGAAATTCTTAAACTATCACCATAAAAATTTTTACCCATATTGGTATCGTAACTAATAATCAATTCCAAATTTTTCTCATAAGCTTTAAAACTTATTAAATCTAATGCAGCATCAATAGTTCTAAAAAGATCAAATTCAGCTTTTTCTATAGTTAGTTTACCAGCTTCTATTTTAGATATATCAAGTATGTCATTTATAATAGCTAAAAGTGATTTTGCACTATAATCTATCTTTTCGATAAAAGTTCTTTGTTTTTTATCTAAATTTGTTTTTAAAGCTAAATGAGACATCCCTATAATTCCATTCATAGGGGTACGAATCTCATGACTCATGTTAGCTAAAAACTCACTTTTTGCCTTTGTTGCTTCATGAGCTTTTTGTACAGCATCTTTTAACGCATCTCTTTGACTCAATAATCTATAAACAATGATATAAACAAATAACATAATCAACAATATAAATACTCTTGTTATAAATAATCTTTGAATAAGAGAGTAAAGCATATCATCATCTTCATATGCTACAATCCAAGCAACAACTTTTTTAGTTACTGCTTGTTTTACAGGTAAAAAAGTTATAACTTTAGAGTGATTGTCTTCTATTATATAACAATTAAACATCTTTGTATCACTCATTTTTTCTTTAATTTTTTTTCTGAGAGATTCTATAAATTTAGCATTTGTAGTTGGACATTTGTTAGAAAGATGTTCTTTTGATATAGTCATCATAAATTCATTATGTTCTCTGCTCGGACTATAATTAAGCACTAAATCATCACGCTTCCAAGTTTTTGCACTAAATACATTTTTATGAACTAAAAAGTGAGAGTGAATATTACTAACATCATTAAGATAATTTTGTAACAATTCTGTTTTAAAAGAGACCTCAAAAGCTCCAATATAATTACCTTTAATATCTTGAACTGGATATGAGTTTCTAAATCCATGAGCAGTCCTACCTTGTGTAAATCCATGAACTCTTTTATGTGTTTTATTTACTAATTCAAAATCTTCCCTAATACCTGTTAAATCATCTCCAAATTTTTCTGGTTTGTGCATTCTCAAAAAAACTTTATTATCAGGGAAAACAAAATGATATTGTAAAACATTACTATTTTTATATATATTGTATGGTTTTGTTAAATATATTTTAAGTTTTTCTCTAAAAATATTTAATTTTTCACTATCTTCTTGATTTTTATAAGCATTAGATAATAATTCTATAATCTTTTCATCTTGTATAGTTTGCTCATAAATTTGATTAGCTAATTGTTTTTGGTTATATAAAAATATATTATAATGAATCTCTAAATTATCTAAATGCTTTTGTAAAACAGTATCTGTTTTCTCTTCACTATTGGCTTTTGTTATAAAAAAAAGAGCTGAAAATAAAATTGAAAAAGTGATAATCGAAAAGATGAAATATTTTGTTTTAAAATTCATGATAGTATTAAACCTTTACTTAGTAGCATGCTATTCTATTATATTTAAAATTAATAAAATATAAATTGACTATAACTCTTTTATCTTCCAAGGTAAACCCTGTTTATTCATCTCATCCATAAATGGGTCTGGGTCAAGTTGTTCCATATTAAAAACACCCTCGCCACTCCATTTTCCCTCTAACATAAGTTTTGCACCTATCATCGCAGGAACTCCTGTTGAGTATGAAACTCCTTGAGAATTTGTTTCTTTATAACAATCTTGATGATCTTTTACTTGATAGATATAAATCTTCTTTTTAACTCCATCTTTTAAACCCTCGGCTACTATCCCGATATTTGTTTTTCCTGTTGTTCTTTCCCCTAAAGTTGATGGGTCAGGAAGCAAGGTTGCTAAAAATTGCATCGGTACAATTTTTTGTCCTTTATGTTCAACTTCCTCTATCCCTAACATTCCCACATTTTCAAGACACTTCATATGAGTCAGATAACTTTGTCCAAAAGTCATAAAAAATCTAATTCTTTTTAAACCTTTTATATGTTTAACCAAAGACTCCATCTCTTCATGATAAAGCAAGTAAGAATCTTTCTCTCCAATCTCAGGATAATCCCAAACTTGCATAATTTCCATAGGCTCAGTCTCAATCCACTCACCATTTTGCCAATATCGCCCTTTTGCAGAAACTTCACGAAGATTTATTTCAGGGTTAAAGTTAGTTGCAAAAGGGTAACCATGGTCGCCACCATTACAATCTAATATATCGATAGTATGAATCTCATCAAAATAATGTTTTTGAGCGAAAGCGCAAAATACATTCGTAGCTCCTGGATCAAAGCCACTTCCAAGAAGCCCCATTATCCCAGCTTTTTTAAACTTTTCATCTCTAGCCCACTGAAGTTTATACTCAAACTTTGCCTCATCTGGATGTTCATAGTTTGCAGTATCAAGATATGGAGTATTTGTCTGGATACAAGCATCCATAATAGTTAAATCTTGATAAGGCAATGCTACATTTATAACTATATCAGCTTGGCATGTGGAGATAAGTTTACTAACCTCAGAAGTTATGTCAGCATCAACTGTATGCACTTCTATGTTGGCATGTGGAAGTTCTGCTTTAATTCCTTCACAACGACTAAGAGTTCTACTAGCTAATATAATTTTTCCAAACACATCAGAGTTTTGAACACATTTGTGAACCACTACACGACCTACTCCACCTGCACCTATAATTAAAGTTCTTATCATTAAAATTTTTCTCCTAAATATAAATAAGCTGTATGATTTTTAGAATTAATTACAAGGGCGGGTTCAAAACCCGCCCTTTTTGAGTCTCAAGGGTAGAAGTGTGTG
>JAIOSY010000300.1 GCA_021107375.1 Sulfurimonas sp. | reverse complement strand
GGCAATTTATTGGCTATATTCAACCGTTAGGAGAATAAATCAAGTGTATAATGTTTTAGGTTTTTATTTAGCATTGATTGCTACTATATTTACTATCCTTTCAGTATTTATTACAATCTTATTAAATAAAAAAGAAATACAAACAGCTTTAAAAGAAAAAAAAATAAATAATTTTAAAGATTTAAAAAGTACATTTTCAAGAAGAAAATTCTTGATTGGAAGTACAACTATAGTTGGAATTACTATATGGAATTTATTTAATATTCCATTTATTAATAGAAAAATAAAAACTTTTATATTTTTATTTTTACCAAATTCAAATCAACTGGTAATAAATAAAAATACTGGCGTAGTACATCATGAAATTTTTTGTAAAAATCATTTACCTAAAGAAAAAAATAGGAAACTTGATAAAAAGATTTCTCCAAATGTAAAATTCCATGAATCAAAAAAGATTCAAATATTAAATAAAATAAGTCAAAATATTAGTATAGAAGATTCTATTCAAGTGTTACTATTAGCAGTAGAAAACAATCCTACATCAGTTCATCTATATGATAAACTAATCAAATTATTTGGAACGATTAAAAGATATGAATCAATTCATTTATTATTAAATACTGCTGAAAGAGATATATCTAATAAAATAAATATGTTAAGTTCTAAAACTAAAGAATATAAACGATACAATAAAGCATTAAAACATATTCAAACTCAAAAAAATATAGCCTTAATAAAAGCGAGATATAAAGCTATAAATTCATAAATAGACTTTTGTGTTTCGGGGAAACTACGTAATTAATTGTGAGTAAATACGAGAGGGAGGTTCAACTCCTCCAAAGTCTACCTTATCTGCCAAACTCCTAACAAATCGTAGCAAGAAAAATATGTTATCCAAGCCGAATTTCAACTTTGAAATATTTAAAAGTTTAGATACCATATTAGAATATAAAAGAGTACAAAAAGAGGTAACATATTTTTGTATTCAGCCGTTATGTGTCAGATGAAGCACTTTATTTAAAGTTAGTTTTCATAAAAGAAAAGCCAACTTAAAAAAGAGACTAGACTTTATGAAAGCATCAGAACTAGATAGTAACCAATAACCGTTACTCTCCCCACCCTAATTTCTCTTTAAGTACATCAAAGTAATTAAACTCATTTCTATGTATAAGTCTTATTGGTTTTGGTGATAGTTTAATGTGTAAGCTATCACCTTTTTCAAACTCATGCATATCTTGTCCATCTATTATTATTAGAGCTTTACAATCAGATGTTTTCATCTCTATTGAAAATTCACCGGGAAGAACCATTGGTCTTTGGGTTAAAGAGTGTGGACAAATTGGAGTAAGTGTAAAAACTTTTGTTAAAGGAAAAAGAACTGGTCCACCTGCAGATAGATTGTAGGCTGTTGAACCTGTTGGAGTTGAGACTATAACTCCATCACCGTAGTAAGTATTAAAAGACTTCTTATCAACCAAGGTTTCAACATGAATCATACTTGAGATTGAGGGTCTAGTAAAAACAACATCATTAAAAGCATGCATTTTAATCTTAACACCATCTTTTATTGTAGTTGCTTCTAAAACTGATCTTTCATCAATACGGAAATTCCCACATGCCAAGTTCTTTACAAACTCATCTAATTCATCCATACTAACATCAGCTAAAAAACCAAGATTACCTGCATAAACACCAAAAACAGGGATGTCATAATTAAAACTTCTTCTCGCAGCAGAGATTAAAGTACCATCTCCACCAAGAGTTACAAGGATATCACATTGCTTGCATAATAAATCAAACTCCATCCCCATTATATTTATCATAGCACCACTAATACTATCAACATATACTTCCATACCATGAGTTAAAAAAATATCTTGAAGTTTATAAAAACTGCTCTTTAGTTCTGGAGTTGATGGTCTTAAAACTACACCAACTTTTTTAATACTATTTTTTTGCATCACTACATCCAAAGCTATAAATTATTTTCTAGATTATACACTCTATTTACTTGAGTTAAGCCAAGTTTCGATATAATCGCGAAAATTATTATTTAGGACTCTATTTATATGAGAAGTCATTATTGTACAGATTTAAGTGAAGCAAATGTAGGTGATAAGGTTGTTTTAGCTGGTTGGGCTAACAACTATCGTGACCATGGTGGGATTATTTTTATCGATTTAAGAGATAAAAGTGGTTTAGTTCAATTAACTTGTGACCCAGAAGATAGTGCATCTGCACATAAAATGGCTGATGGTGTTCGTGATGAGTATGTTCTTATTGCACACGGAACTGTTCGTCTTCGTGGTGAAGGTTTAACTAATCCTCGTCTAAAAACTGGTGCTATTGAGATTATAGTTGATGAACTTATTATTGAAAATAAATCAGCTCCAGTGCCATTTGTAATCGGTGATAAAAATGTTGGTGAAGAGACAACTTTAAAGTACCGTTACTTAGAACTTCGTGACCCAGACCTTTATGAGGTTTTCCGTCTTCGTTCAAAAGCTGCGATTGCTGCGAGAAATATTCTTGATAAAAATGGTTTTTTAGAGGTAGAAACTCCAATTTTAACTAAGTCAACTCCAGAGGGTGCTAGAGATTATCTTGTACCATCTCGTGTTCACAATGGCGAATTTTATGCACTTCCACAATCTCCACAACTTTTCAAACAGCTTTTAATGGTTGGTGGATTTGACAGATATTTCCAAATCGCTAAATGTTTTAGAGATGAAGATTTAAGAGCAGACCGTCAACCTGAATTTACTCAAATAGATGTTGAGATGAGTTTTTGTAACCAAGAAGATGTTATAAAAGTTGCAGAAGAGTTACTTGAAGCAATGTTCTCGGCATGTGGGATTGAGGTAAAAGCACCTTTTAACAGAATGACACACAATGACGCTATGGAATTTTATGGTTCTGATAAACCAGACATGAGATACGACCTTAAAATGGTTGATGTTATAGATATTTTCCAAAGATGTGATAATGAAATCTTTACAAATATCGCTAAAAAACCTCATACAAACCGTATCAAAGCCCTAAAAGTTCCAGGTGCTGACTTAATATTTTCAAAGCGTGAAATGAAAGGTTTTGAGACTTTTGTTCGTCAGTTTGGCGCTCATGGACTTGGATATTTCCAAATGAAAGAGGATGGGCTTAAAGGTCCACTTATCAAATTCTTTTCAGAAGAAGATATTGCACTTCTTATTGAGAGAACTGAACTTGAAGTTGGAGATGTTGTATTTTTTGGTGCAGGTGATAAGAAAACTGTATGGGATTATATGGGTAGATTTAGAAACTTCATCGCTGAGCATGAAAAAATGAATCTAATTGATCCAAATGCTTTTGAATTTCTATGGGTTGTTGATTTCCCTATGTTTGAAGTTGAGGATGGAAGAGTAAAAGCTCTTCACCATCCATTTACAATGCCTAAAAATACTGATAAAGATGATGTTGAAGAGATAGAGTCTATCGCTTACGATATCGTTTTAAATGGTACTGAGCTTGGTGGTGGTT
>JAIOSY010000050.1 GCA_021107375.1 Sulfurimonas sp. | reverse complement strand
TTTCTTGGTAATGGACGAATAGAACTGCTTGAACAGATTGAGAAGACTGGTTCTATCAACGCCTCTGCTAAAGCTATGAAAATGAGTTATAAAGGGGCGTGGGAACGCATCAATCAGATGAATGAACTCGCTGATTATCCAATTATAGAAAAAGTAATTGGAGGTAAAGGTGGTGGTGGTACAGTCCTTACACCTCATGCCTATGAGTTAATTGCAACATTTAAAAGTTTTAAAAAATTACATCGTCAATTTATCGAGCGTTTTGCAGAAGCAGGAGATGATCCTGAGCGTTTAGCAAGAATTTTAAGCCGTACATTTTTAACCACCAGTGCCCGTAATCAACTTTCATGCAATATTCAATCAATAAAAGAAGATGGAATAAATGGATCAATAAAGTTAAAACTTGATGGAGGCGATTCTCTTTGGGCTGATATAACAATCAAATCTATTCGTAATATGGGGCTTGTTGAGGGGTGTAGTGCTTATGCTATTATCAAATCCAGTAATGTCACTATATGCAGTATTCCTCCAAAAAATGACAATCAAATCAATGTTTTAGAAGGTAAAATTGAAAAGATTGAATCAATAAATGAAAATACAGAAGTCACTTTTATACTAAATGGAGGGGAAACGCTCATTGGAACTATAAGTCTAGAAGAGAGTAAACCTTTACAAAAAGAAAATATTGCTTATGCTTGTATTGCAAAACGAAATATTATTTTAGGTTTATGATTTTTCCTGATAATATTTAAGTTTTTTTTTATATAAATCGTTATATCATTTCAAATATAGCGAAATTTAAAATCCATTTTATGAATGTTTATTATTGCATAAACCGTTATATCACAAAAGAAACAAGGAATAAAACCTTTGCTCCTATTATTGTGTAAAGAACGAAAAAAAGCATAAAAATGAAATCGATAAAGGGAGTAGCGTGTGGACTACTTTTATCAAGTAGTCTACTCTATAGTCAAGTCGATATTGATGGAGAAATAAGATTACGATTTGAGTATTTTAATAATATGAATGAGAAGTATTATGGAACCCACCCCAAAATAGGTAAAAGTAACGATAGCTATTTGTTGACACGATTACGATTGGGTTTTACCTATCAATTTGATGAGCAGTGGAAAGCTAAAATCTCTTTACAAGATACAAGGGCTTTAGGATGGGGATTTGATAACAGTGATTGGTATAACAAAGAGTTTGGACAAGAACATAACCCTCAAAGAGATTATTTAGAACTTCATCAAACTTATTTACAGTATCAAAATAAGAATATTACAGCGAGTATTGGTCGTCAGAAAATTGCGTATGGGGACAATAGAGTCTTTGGTCCAGGAGAATGGAAAAATTCTGGAAAATGGGTTTGGGATGCGGTTAAAATTTCTTTAAAAGAGGAAAGTAACTTTTTGGACTTCTTTTATGGGAGGACCATGCTTCATGACCCAAATAAATTGAGTCTTGAACATAGACATGGTTATTATGGAGGGGGAATCTATGGACACTATGCATATAGGAAAACTGCAGCAATTGAGCCAATATTTGCTTACAAGCAGAATGAAAAGAGCAATGAAATTTATATTGCCTTAGAAAGTTATTACATGGGATTACGTCTTTATGATACTGATTTATATGGATATTTTTATGATATGACCTATTTAAAATCTTTTGGAGATTATAGCAAACTTGATAAAACTACTGTTGATATTGATGGAGTAGGCGTACATGTAGATGGAGGGTACCATCTTAAATCATTAAAGATCAAAGTGGGCTTAGGTTATACCTATGCGAGTGGTGATAATCCTAAAACCTCGAAGAGAGAGACTTTTGATGGAGCTTTTGGAGCAAGTGATAAATATTACGGGCGATTAAATTTAATGGCATGGTCAAATTTAAAAGATTATGAACTATTTACTGTAATTAAGCCAATGTCAAAAACCAAGGTAAAGATTGAGTATCATAGGTTTTATGCGGTTGAACCTAGCAATAAATGGAAAAGTTACACGATTACTTCGATGCAAAATGACCACTATGGAGATGAAATTGATATAGTCACTACATATCAGTATCATCAAAATATCAATCTAATGTTGGGACTTAGTTACTTTAATAGTGGTGATTTTATAGAAGAAGCATCAACAAAAAATAGTTTTATTACTAGCAATAATGCTTATGGGGTATTTACCCAGTTTCAATATAAATTTTAAGGAAATAAAATGTCTTTATTTAAATCAATCAAAGCCTTTTTAGGCGGAGGTATTATAGGAGTATTGGGTGGATTAATAGGTTTAGGCGGAGCTGAATTCAGACTTCCTATGCTTATTGGTTTTTTTCACTTTACAGCTCTTAAAGCAATTATTTTAAATAAAACAATGAGTCTCATAGTAGTAGCTTTTGCCCTGCCTTTTAGACTTGACAGCATTCCAATTTCAACACTTATGGAAAACTCAAATATTATTGTAACAATGCTTTTTGGGAGTGTTTTTGGTGCTTGGTTTGGGGCAGGATGGGCGACTAAACTCAAAAGCCATATGCTTTATAAAGTTATTTCAATATTGTTATTAATGATATGTGTTATTTTATTTTTTGGACATGATATAAGCAGTAAAGTACCACTGTTTGACAATAATTTATATAGTATCTTTGCAGGTGTCATATCGGGTATAGCTATAGGTATTGTAGCTGCTCTTCTAGGAGTAGCAGGAGGAGAACTTTATATCCCTACTATTATTCTTCTGTTTGGAGTTGATATTAAATTAGCAGGTAGCCTCTCTTTGGTAATCAGTCTTCCTACTATGCTGGTTGCATTTTTTAGATACAGCAAAGATCAAAGTTTTGAAGTTATTTATAGTTTAAAATCTTTTATTATTATTATGGGGATTGGCTCAGTCGTAGGTGCTTTTATAGGAAGTCGTCTTTTAGGTGTCATATCAAGCGAAGTTTTGATACCTTTTTTATGCTTTATTTTATTAATAGCAGCATATAAAATATACAATCATAAATAGGAGAACAATTATGAAAAAAAAAATTTTACTTTTGACATTAGGAATAATTGTATCAAGCATTCAAGCAAAAGATTTAAAAATAGCTGTACCTGGAGGATATAAAAAACCTTTTTTAGAAGTGATTAAAGCCTATAAAAAAAATAGTGGCGTTAATATATACGGGATATTTGGCAATATAAAACAAATTTCAGTACAAGCAAAACAAACTGATATAGCTATTGTAATAGGGGATAAAAACTATTTATTAAAAAAAAGTAAATTAAACTTTACTCAATATAAAGAGATAGGTAAAGGAAAATTGGTACTTGGATACCCAAAAAGCAGAAAGCTTAAAAATTTTAACCAACTAAAAGATGCAAATATAAAAAAAATTGCAATGCCTCAAGCTAGAAAAACAATTTACGGTATATCAGGAGAATTGTTTTTAAAAAATACTAAATTACATAATAAAATTAAAAATAAACTCTATATTGTAGCAACTATTCCACAGATAGCGACATATCTTATAACAAATGAAATTGATGCAGGAATAATGAATTTAACAGCAGCACTTACAAATCAAACAAAAATAGGAGGGTATATTATGATTCCTCAAAAATATTACCCAAAAATATCAATAGTTGCAGGAGTTCTACCAAATTGTGAGCAAAATCAAGAGTGTAGAAAATTTATTAATTTTTTACACTCAAAAGAATCAAAAAATATTTTTAAGCAATATGGTTTATAAATGAATATAGAATTCAGTGAAATTATTCATCCATTAATTTTAAGTTTTAAAACAGTTGGAGTGAGTGCTTTTTTATTTTTATTTTTTGGTGTTCCATTAGCATATCTACTATCGAAAAAAAATCTTAAATTTAAATGGCTTTATGAAGCTATTGTTACTATACCTCTTATTTTTCCACCTATTGCTGTTGGTTTCTTTTTACTTTTAGTTTTAGGGAAAGATAGCTTTCTTGGAAATATTTTTAAAAATTTTGACATAAGCTTTGTATTTACATTTTATGGGCTTGTTTTAGCAGGATTTATTTCAGGGCTTCCTTTGATGGTTAAACCACTTCAATCAGCAATTGAACAATTTCCACAAGAGATAAAAGATGCTTCTTATATTAGTGGAAAAAGTCAACTTGAAACTCTAATATTTATTATTATACCATTTATACAAAAAAGCTTAATTGCAGCTTTATTAATCGCATCTGCAAGAGCATTAGGTGAAGTTGGCATAACAATGATGTTAGGAGGAAATATAATTGGTAAGACTGACACAATATCATTAGCTATATTTAATGCTGTATTTGATGGGGAGTATGAACTAGCGATGCTATTTAGTTCAATTTTAGTATCTATCTCTCTAGTACTTTTCATATCTCTTCACTTTTTACAAAAAAAAGAAAAAATTATTTAATTACATAAAGGAAAAAAATGTTTAATCTAAATGACAATGAATTATTAGAATATATAAAAGAGGATTTAGCCTATTTTGATTTAACCACTTATCTTCAAGATAGTAGTGATAAAAAAGCAAAGATAGATATATATACAAGAGAAGATATAATAGTATCTTGCTCTGAAGAAGCTTCAAGAATAGTAGAACTTCTTGGATGTAAGGTTGATCTTGTTATCCCATCAAAACAAAAAGTAAAAGCAGGTGAAATTATTTTATCCTTTAGTGGAGATTATGAAAAAGTTCATCAAGCTTGGAGATCTTCACAGGTAATCTTAGAATATAGTTGTAAAATAGCAACTTTTAC
>JAIOSY010000246.1 GCA_021107375.1 Sulfurimonas sp. | reverse complement strand
TGTATATAATATTAACCCTGAACTTGATAGTTCTACAACTAAAATGTTATCTGGAGAGTTAGAATACAATGACAATACACATAGACTTGTCTTTGGTTATGCATATAGCGTTACAGATGATGCTCTTATCTTTGATAAAGATACAAACAAATATATAAATTCATCTGATACTGCATATTTTAATCGTGTCTATTTAAGGGGTGAACATCATTTTAACTTTGATAACAAAGCAATCATTGAGGTTTATAAGGGTTATAAAGATGATTATTCTTCACCAGGGGCTGGTGCTTTAGTTCAACTATTTAATAGAGTTGGAAAATTTGACATTTATAATGAACTGGTATATCGTGATAGCTATATCCTTGTTAATCCACTAACTAATGAAGATATAAAAATGGATGCAGGCTATGATTATACACTAAGTGTTAGTTATCCAGTCAATAAAAAACTAAAAGTAAAACTAAAAGGTGAAAACCTTTTAAATAAAGCAAGTAAAACGATGATAGATAATGAAGGAGAGATAAAAGTCCCAGCGATTGAGAGAAGAGGACTTATAACTATGGAGTACACATTCTAATGAAACTTATAATAACTTTTCTTTTATCAGCACTTTTTCTTTTTGCATCTGATTCAAATCACTTGAAAGTAAAAATACTAGAGAATATATTGTCTGAAATATCCATAAATGAACCTATAAAAATATGGAGCGATGATGTAAAAATATTGACAGAGTTTAAACATAGTTCTAAATTTAAAACTACTACAAAGTGTGGTGACGCCAATATAATAGTACTTCAAAGAAAAAAGAACTTAACACCAAAATGTAGAAGAAAACATATATTTGTTCTAAGCTATGACTTACTTTCAGATATAGATAATAGTTTTGGTGCTCTATTTTGGAAAAAGGGACGACCAAATATTATAATTTTACAACCAAGAGTTAAAGCTCAATCAATTGCTGTTTCAAAAAATCTTGACCCATACTTAGAAGAAAAAATATGGTAAATAAAAAAGAGGTTTTCTTATTTTTATTACTATTTTCACTTGGTATATTTTTTATTTTTATCTATCTTTATATCAAACAAGCAGAAAAAGATATTTTTACAAAAATTGAAATAAATAGAATCGAACAAATTTCATATCTTTTTCAAAATATTGAAAAAGATATAATAGATAATAATAAAATCAAAAACTCAAAGCAATTAATAAAGCTTTTGTATAATGCAAAAACAAGAAAAAAATATGAAAAATATTTATCTTTTATAGCAACTCCATCTATAAAATATATTTATCTTTTAACAAAAGACAATAAAGGTAGATTTAGGTTTTTACTTGATGCTTCAAAAATAGATAAAGCTAATTTTTTTGAAAAGTTTGATGTTACAAATCAAAAATATAAAGCGTTATATATAACAAAAGAAGCCCAAATTATACGACAAGAGGATATGGAGAACCTTTTTTTAACTTACATATATCCTATCAAAGTTGATGAACAAATCATAGCCGTATTAAGCGTAGATATTACAACAAAAATAAAACAAACACTAATAGAACTTACAAAACCATTAGAAACATTTTTTATAATTTTAGTTATCTTTGTATTTCTATTTGTAGCTATGACTATAATCCAAGTATTTCACTACTTCATAACAAGAAAAAAAATATTTACTGATCCTTTAACACAACTCTACAACAGAAATTACCTTGCAGAAGTATCGCCAATGCTTAAGCTAGAAAACTATAGTGTAGCAATGCTTGACTTAGATAAATTTAAAGTAATTAATGATACTTATGGACATAAAGCAGGGGATTTTATTTTGGCTCAAAGTGCTCAAATTTTAAAAAACTCAACAAGAGGTAGTGATATTTTAATTCGATATGGAGGGGAGGAATTTTTACTTTTTATCTATAAAAGAGATAATGATAATAATTCTACTCTAAAAATATGTGAAAGAATTAGGAAAAATATTGATACAAATAAATTTATTTATGATTATAATGAGATTCAAGTACAGGTCTCGATAGGTATTCATGAACATCCACATTTAGAAAAAAATCTGAATGAGGCTATAAAAATAGCAGATAAAATGTTATATATTGCAAAAACTAAAGGTAGAAATAGAGTTATAAATTATATAGATTCAAAAAAAGACACCCATGTAAAATCAAATAATCTTGACTTTGTTAAAGATGCTATTGATGATAATCGTGTAGTTTGCTTTTATCAACCTATATATAATTATCTTGATAAAACTATATTAAAATATGAAGCGTTAGTAAGAATAATAGATAAACATGGAGAGATAATCTCTCCTATCTTTCTTTTAGAAGATTTAAAACATACAAATATACACTATAAACTTACACAAAGAATTTTATTTATAATTTTTGAAAAATTTAAAAATATTGATAAGCATGTTGGTATAAATCTCAATTTTTCTGATTTAATTAATGAAGATATTGAGAAGACTATTCTTGATGCATTTAAGAAAAATCCAAATTTAGCTTCACGAGTAACAATAGAAATATTAGAGAGTGATGAGATTAAAAACATACCATTATTTAAAGAGAAAATTGAGTTAATGCATTCATATGGTGCACAAGTTTCTATCGATGATTTTGGGAGTGGTTATTCTAATTTTAAAACTATTTTAGATATTGAAGCTAACTTCTTAAAAATTGATGGTTCGTTAATTAAAAATATTGATATAAATGAGAAAGATTTTAAAGTTGTAAAAAGCATTATACATTTTGCTAAAGTTGCAAATATGAAAACTATTGCAGAGTTTGTTCACTCTCAAGAGGTATATGATAAACTACTGCCACTTGATTTAGATTATATGCAAGGCTATTATATAGCCGAACCATCCCCAACACTTTTAAATGTTAAGGATTTATTTTAAAGTAATTTATCTACTAAAAAAGACCTTTTAATAGATTTCCAACATCTTCACCTAGTTTATCACCTAGTTTCTTTTTAAGTTTCTCTTTTACTTTATCTTTTGCTTTCTCTTTTAATATTTCACCAGCATCAATTTTCACTTTTGGAGAAGCTGTATTTCCAGTTAGTGTCACATAAATAGGATGTTTATTTGCAACTATATCTATCTTAGAATTTATCTTCTGTGTTTTAGAGTTTAGTTTTGTATTTTTAGTTGTGATAGATGAAGTATTTGATTTTAAATCAAGTGAAGCTAAAATCTTCTCTTTATTAATATTTGCACTTACAACACCTTTAAATTTTTGTTTATACAAATCTATTTTAGCATACTGTTTTACAAGAGTTAAAACTTGGTTTTTAGTAAATAAACCATCAACTAAATCTCCATTAAACTTTCCTTTTTGCTCGGCAATATTATAATCCAGCACACCATTTAAAGATGATTTAAATACTTCTGGATAGATTAACATTTTAAGAGCATCAAGTGTTTGGATAGATTTTAAATCAGCTCGTAAGTCATCATTATGAAGTTTTACATCAACATCTCCACCTGCAACTTTAGAATGCATTGTTAAATCTAAATCTTTGCCTTTTTTAAGCTCTCCATTTGCACTAAGTGAACCTTTTAAATGTCTCTGCGTTACAAAATAAAGTTTATCAAGATTTGGTATTGTAGTAATATAATCACTTACAATTGAGTTGTCTTTTAAGTTTACTCTAGCTTGTTTAATATCAAAATTTGCCAAAGATGATTTTAGATTTATCTTAGTATCCGCTATATCACCATTTAGTTTTGTATTAGTAGCTAATGTAAACGAAGTTCTTGGCATGTGGCTTTTAAACTCATAAGCTTTTGTCATATACTTAGAATCTATTAAACCTTGTTTAACATTTGATAATACAGTACCTTTTAACTTTCCACTTTTTAAATCACTTATATCTACATCTAAATCAAATACACCATCTGCATAATGAGGTTGTTTAACCATATAAAGAACTTTTGCAAGTTTTAAATTTTTCATAGTTGCTTTTAGTGATGCAAGTTCAAAATCTTTTAACTTTGCACTAAATATAGTATCAGATGATGCAAAATCACTTTTACCATCAACTATCATATTTGCCTTAGTTCCTTTAACCGTTCCATTTAATCTTAAAGCACCGCGAACATCAGCTTTTGTAATTGGTTTTAAAACAGCTAACTCTTTAACATCAACGCCATAAATTATGTCCATCTTTAATGGCTCTGGAATAACTTTTCCAACTGATGTAATTTTTGCTAAATTTGAGTTTAAAGCATAAGTATAATCAACATCATCACCTTTTAATTTTGCATCAAGATTCATAGTAAAATCTGTTTTAGGAATAGTTAAATTAAAATCTTTGTTCATCAGTGGAGTATTTAAAATTCCATTTTTAGTTGTTAAAACAATACCACCATCTAGGGCATGTGGAGTTATGTTTTTAAAATCAACATCTACATCTACTTTTGCTTTAGCATATGGTTTTTGACCACCTAACTCTAAAAGAGCAACTAAATCAGCGTCTTTTATCTTAGCTATTATAGAAGTTGGATTTAAATCAGTTAGTTCCACATGATACGATGTATCACTAGATGCTACATCACTTACACCATCAACTTCCATAAACTTCATATCACCCTTAACTGTACCATCAGTTTTAAAGACACCTTTTAATGGTGCATTTGTGAGTGATTTTAAAGTTTCTATCTTCTCTAACTTAAGTTTATAAGCTACATTAAATGCTTGAGTAGAAAGAGAATAGTTTCCTTTAGCATGAATAGTATTAAAAGAATCAAGTTCTAAAAATATCTCAAACTCATCCGTAGTTAAAGAAAAAGTTGTCAATTTTGTCTTTAACTTTGTTTGTTCATTAATCTTCTCTTGTATAATTGGCTGAAGTATCGCATTTCCACCTGAAGTGAATGCAACAAAGTAAGCACCACCTACAGCAAATATTGCCAAACCTATAACTGTTCCTAATAACCATGCAAATATTCTCATATTTATCTCCATAAATAGTATTTCATATAATACAATAATATGATTAATAATTTTATTTTCTATACTTGATACTAATAGACTAAAGTTAATTAAATAAAAACATTTAACTAGTACTTGACATTGTTACACTCAATGTGTATAATACTACTATCTTTTTAATAAAAGGAGTAATTTAACAACTATGTCTAAAGATGAAATAAAAGAAGAACCTCTAGAAAATCAAGAGGAAACAGAAGTAACAAATGAAGAAGCTGAGGCAGATGCTGAAGCTGTTGAAAATGAGTTTGATCTTTTACAAACAGAATTAGCTGAATTAAAAGATAAATATGCAAGAGTTCATGCTGATTTTGATAACATCAAAAAAAGACTTGAAAGAGAAAAATACACAGCAGTTGAATACTCAAATGAGAAATTTGCTAAAGATATGATTCCAGTAATAGATGCACTTCAGATGGCACTAACATCTACCGCAACTGTAACAGACCCTCAAGAGCATTTAGATAAATTAAATGAAGGTATAGAGTTAACTCTTAAACAGTTTACTACATCTTTAGAGAAGCACGGAGTTACAATGGTATCTCATGATGAACCATTCGATCCAAATATTCATAATGCAGTTCAAGCTGTTGACAGTGAAGATGTTGAGTCAGGTCAAATAGTTCAAACTTTTCAAACTGGATATAAATATAAAAATAGACCACTGCGTGAAGCAATGGTAATCGTAGCGAATTAATTCGTAAATAATAAACTTTAAATAAATAAAAAGACACAAGGTGTCGCGGGCTTTCCGCCGAGGAAAACCTAGCGTTAGCGTAGATGGCGGAATTACTTCCGACATCGTATAAAATAATAATAGTAAGGAAATAATATGTCAAAAGTAATAGGAATAGATTTAGGAACAACAAATTCATGTGTAGCAGTTTATGAGGGTGGCGAAGCTAAAATCATCCCAAATGCAGAGGGTAAAAATACAACTCCTTCAGTAGTTGCATTCACAGATAAAGGTGATGTTTTAGTTGGTGATCCAGCAAAGCGTCAAGCAATTACAAATCCAGAAAAAACAATCTCTTCTATCAAAAGAATTATGGGTCTTATGATGAATGAGGAAAATGCAAAAGAAGCTCACGATAAAGTAACTTACAACATCGTTGATAAAGATGGTTCAGCTGCTGTTGATGTAGCTGGTAAAGTTTATACTCCTCAAGAGATTTCAGCTAAAATCCTTAGCAAACTAAAAGAAGATGCAGAAGCTTATGTTGGTTCAGCTATCACTGATGCAGTTATTACAGTTCCAGCATACTTTAATGATGCACAAAGAAAAGCAACTAAAGATGCTGGTACTATCGCTGGTTTAAATGTTCTTAGAATTATCAATGAGCCAACTGCATCTGCACTTGCTTATGGACTTGATTCTAAAACTGAAGAGAATGTACTTGTTTACGATCTTGGTGGTGGTACATTTGATGTTACAACTTTAGAGATCTCTGATGGTACTTTTGAAGTTCTTTCAACTGATGGTAATGCATTCTTAGGTGGAGATGATTTTGATAATAAAATCGTTGATATGTTAAATACTGAGTTCAAAAACTCTCACGGGATTGAACTTAAAAATGACAAAATGGCTCTACAGCGTCTAAAAGATGCAGCTGAAAATGCTAAAAAAGAGTTAAGTTCAGCTCAAGAAACTGAAATCAACTTACCATTTATCACAATGACAGAAGCTGGACCACAACACCTTGTTATAAAACTTACTCGTGCTAAATTTGAAGGTATGATTTCTGAACTAATCGATGAAACAATTGATCACATTAAAGTGGCTATGAATGAATCTGATTTATCTAATGATGAAATCAAAGAGATTATCATGGTTGGTGGTTCTACTCGTGTTCCTGCTGCTCAAGAAGCAGTAAGCAAATACTTTGGTGCTAAAGAGTTAAACAAAGGTGTAAACCCTGATGAAGTTGTTGCTGCTGGTGCTGCTATTCAAGGTGGTGTTTTAAGAGGAGATGTTAAAGATGTTCTTCTTCTTGATGTTACTCCACTTTCACTAGGAATCGAGACTCTTGGTGGTGTTATGACTAAGATTATTGAAAAAGGAACTACAATTCCTGTTAAAAAATCTCAAGTTTTCTCAACTGCAGAAGATAATCAACCAGCTGTTTCTATCTCTGTTGGTCAAGGTGAGCGTGAGTTTGCTAAAGATAACAAATCACTTGGTTTATTTGAGCTTGGAGATATTCCAGCTGCACCAAGAGGTGTACCTCAAATCGAAGTAACTTTTGACATCGATGCAAATGGTATCCTAACTGTTTCTTCAACTGATAAAGGTACTGGTAAATCTCAGTCAATTACAATCTCTGGTTCTTCAGGATTAAGTGAGGATGAGATTAACAAAATGGTTCAAGATGCAGAAGAGAATAAAGCTGCTGATACTGAGCGTAAAGAGTTAGTTGACCTTAAAAATCAAGCAGATGCACTAATCGTTCAAACTGAGAAATCAATGGAAGAGATGGGTGACAAACTTGAAGCTGAGGAAAAAGCTAAAATCGAAGCTGCTGTAACTGATTTAAAAGAGACTTTAAAAGATGAAACAGCTACAAAAGCACAAATCGAAGAAAAAGTTAAAACACTAACTGAAGCTGCTCATAAAATGGCTGGAGAGATGTACAAAAAAGAACAAAATCCAGAAGCTGCAGAAGCTGATGCGAAGAAAAAGAAAGATGACGAAGATGTTATCGATGCTGAGATAGAATAAGTTTATTCTATCTTGCATTTAGAAGATTTTAAAGACTAACGATAGTGTTTGAAATCTTCTTGTGCTATCTCTCTAGCACCATTAAAATCCATAATCTCTCCACCAAATTTAGCTTGAAATTTTTTAGCATCATCTTCAGTTGAAAAAGCATATTTACTTTTACGGCTCATCGTACCTCTTTTTTTACTTCCAACAACATAATAAGCACTCATTACAGGGATTAACTTCAAAGAAGCAACATCAACTACTCTTGGATTTTTAAGAGTTATACCATCACCTAGATGCTCCTCTAAACAATGAATAGAGCAGTATTGATAATCCCTACCCTTATATGTTGAAGCATGACTTGTTTTATAGTACCTAACTAAGTCCATTCCACATTTCACACAATATCTTTTATTTTTACCACTTTGAACAAGTGTTGCCTCATTTTCGTTTACTGATTGATACATATGAGACTTTATACTTGGACTTTTTTCTATCCCACACCCAAGCAATAATAATAAAAGAGCTGTAAAACTTAATATTTTAAACATAAAATTCCTTTTAATTTTTATTATATTATATTATATTATCTAGTAATTATTACATGAAAGTTAATTTAACTATAATTATGAAAAATTATACCTAAATGGATAGATATGAAAGAAAAACTAAAATATTACGCCAAAGAGATAATAATATTTTTTATTGTTATGACAATTTTTATGAATATTGTAAGCTTATATAAAAGTTCTGATTTAAATAAAAAACCCTTAGATATGAAAAATGTAACTCTGCTTGATAATTCTAACTATCAACCTCCACATGCCAAACCTATCCTTATACATTTTTGGGCAACTTGGTGTCCAACCTGTAAGGTTGAAGCTTCAAATATCCAAACACTTTCCCAACATTACGAAGTGATAACTATCGCTGTAAAATCAGGCTCAAATGATGAGATAAACAAATGGCTAAAAGAGAGTGAATATGACTTCAAAGTTGTAAACGATAATAGTGGATTTATATCTTCAAACTTTAAAATAGCTGCCTTTCCAACTACATTTATTTATGACAAAGATAAAAAATTAGTCTTTTCAGAGGTTGGATATACGAGCACTTGGGGCTTAGCATTAAGAATGTGGTGGGCATCATTATAGTTGATAAAATTTAGAGAGTAATGCAAATGCAAGGCGCATAATGAGGAAGGATACTCTAGTATCTGACGAGTGTAGCAACGCAGCAGTTGCGTTGCTATCTAAACTTTTACTTTTTAATGTCTACTCTATACGCTTTACTTGATAATGGAATCCAAGGACGCTTAATGTGTTGTGGACGACGCTTAATTGAGTTTTCATCTAAACCACGAGTTAAATCATCTCTCCAACCTTGATAAATTTTAAAATTATTTTCATAATTTACATAAATATCACCTATTTTATCACCATCTTTAGCAGGTTCCAAGATAACTTTTTGATGCCAACAATGCATACCAGAAATAGGGTCTGGATGAGCAGCTGCAACAGCATTTTGCCATGAACCACTTAAACCATCCCACCAAATATTTTCAGAATCACGATTATACTCAGCAAATCTCTTAGCAACAAAAGGTTTAATCCCCTCTACATAAGTAAGTTTACCCTCTTTACCATCCATTTGAAGTTCAGCAGTTGGAACACCAAAGCTATTTAAACCACTAGTTCCATCATAATCTTCAATTTTAATTTGTGCACCCTCTTTACCAACATTCTCTGGAGAGTGTGCCATAAATTTAGGATCGTTCATATTACGAACAACTGGCTGAGAATCAACCTTACCATCTGTTACACCATTTGGTATAGTTATAGAATTTACAAGTTTCCATCTACCACCATGATGAGAACATGCAAGAGTTCCTGGTAAAACACCCTCAGTTGGAACTGCCATAGCTACAAAATAACCAGACTCTAAACCTGTAACACTATCAGTAATTCTTACACGAATAGCATCACCTCTTTTAAACCCTTGACGAGCAGCATCTGGAGTTGAAATCCAAATCGGGTCATGATTTTGTAAAATCTCCATCAAGTGCTTAGAGTTCGCAGAACGAGTATGAATGTTATAAGGAAGACGAAATACAGTGTTAAGTGCATAAGAGTCTTTCTCAGTCATATAAGAGTGATTTACATGTGAAACAATATGTTTCATCTCTTTTTTCTCTTCTTCATTTCTAGGGTAAAATGGAATTGCATATTCTGGCCATTTCCAATCATCTGCTAACCACTCACAAAAGAAATCAAGTTTTTTATCTAGCGTAGCAAAACCCTCCATAACTTCACCATCTATCTCAATAGCAACTGGTTTTTGGTTATCTTTATATTTACCATCACCATGATGATCCTTAGCATATACAACACCCGTTCTTTTATCAACAGTTAAATCTTCTTTAGCATATTTATGCCCATGAGAAATAAGATTTTCATCATCATATTTAACAGGTTTTTCTTGTGCAGAATAGATTTTATTCTCCTCCATCCAAGCACCATGATCTCTCATATACTCATACACTGGAAACTCAGCATTTCTGTATCTTTCATCTGCAGTTGCAGTTGCTTTAAGGTTTGGTAAATTATCACCAAATGCTGCATCATACCACTCAGAGATAGTAACAGGAGTACCTGGAGTCTTTTTAGATTCCCACATAGATTTGATTGTTTTAGTTTTATCACCATCAATAAAAATATCACCTTTATGATCAATATAATTAACACACATATCAAACCAGAACTCATTCTCTTCGCAAACTTCACCAAGACCAGCTTTAATATGAGCTTCAAGTGTAGCTCTTGCAGGGTTTTTAGGTTTCCATCCAGCTTTTTCTAATGCAACACGCATAACTGGTTGACGGAATGAAGTCCATCTTGCCGGCATTGTAGCTTCAGAGTGCTGATCGTGTCTCTCACCAGCTAAACCAACAGGTAAAATATAATCAACATACCAGTTAGTCTCAGACCATACTGGAAATAAATTAAATGTAAGCTCCATCTTAGACTCATCTTTGATAGTCTCAATCCATCTGAAACCATCAGGATTAATCCAAACCGGATTATACATACGAGGGATCCAAACAGAAAGTTTTTTAGGAACAGTTAAACCTTTTGCTGTCCACTTATCTTGCCACTCAGTATCCGCAAGTAAATGTGGAAGTAAGAATGACATCTCATAAGTTGAAAGTGGCCACTCTGGTGGAAAAGAAAGCTCATTATAAACATCAACTTTAGGGATGTTTGAACCACGTTTACCTTGACCAACAGTTGAACTACCACCTTTACCAGCTACAGAAATAACATGCCAATGATGGAAGAATGTACCACCCTCAGGACCAATAGCACCACGAAGAGCAATTGGTAAGAAACCTGTACGACCACTCATCCAACCACCACGGTTACCAGCAGCAGTTGCTCTCCAGAAGTATGAAGAAACAGCAGTTCCAGCCCAGATGAACATATCATAAAGTTCTTCTAATTTATATGCAGGAACGTGTGTTTCTTTAACAGCATAATCTAGTGTATATGGAGCATAAAGCTCTTTAAGCATCTCAAGGAAATCTTCAAACTTATCTCCCTCTGGAACTTTAGAGATGTAACCTTTTTTAACCATAAACTCTAAGTATGCTCTGTTTTGAAGCATAACTTCCCAGTTCATCCATTTTTTAACGAACTCTTTATCAACTTTATCTTCATTTAGGATTCTTTGAGTTAAGTAAAGATAAATTAACGGTTCAGTACCAGGCCATGCAGCAATCCATAAATCAGCCATACCAGCAGAGTTAGACATACGAGGATCCATAACTACAAGT
>JAIOSY010000303.1 GCA_021107375.1 Sulfurimonas sp. | reverse complement strand
GACCTAGCAGAAGTTGTAGCTTATAATTTGTTTTTTTCTGCTATTAGTGAAAACGCCGTTAATTTATTTTGCTGTAAAGAATCAAAAAGTTTCATAATTCTTGAATACTCAACCTCTTTGTCTATACGGATTAAAACCTTTGTCTCTTTTGTATATTTTGAAAGTACCTCTAAAGATTCTTTTAACTGATACTTTTTACCATCTATAGCAAACTCTTTTTTTGAGAGTTCTATTGTTATACTTTTTTTATCACTTTGAATAGCTTTGGCATGTAAATCTGGAAGATTTAAAGCTAAAACTACATCCTCTTTTTTAAAAACTGATGTAACCATAAAAAAGATTAAAAGTATAAAAACTATATCTATTACTGGTGTTAAATCTGGAGAGATTAACTCTCTTTTTTTACGCATCATTTCTCTTTATATAAGTATATAACTCTTGGGTATAAACCAACTCTAGCTTATCCATCATCGATACTAAATAGTTATAGCCTACATAATGTGGAATAGCTACAATCAAACCAGCGATAGTTGTAATCATCGCCATAGATATACCCTCGGCAAAATAACTAGGATCCCCTAAACCATTTTGTGAGATACCTTGAAACGCACTATATATCCCTATAACAGTACCGAGTAAACCTAAAAGAGGAGAGATTGTAGCTATAATTTTCACAGTATCTAATCCTCTCTCAAGAGAGTGCATAATATCATGAACATAAAGTTCTACTATCGCTATATCACTGTTTTTTGGTAAATCTTCTATATATAATTTACATGATTTTTTCTTTTTAAGATTTACATATAAAAGCACAAGTAACTTCCATAACATGATAGTAAGTCCAACTCCAAGCATCGTTATTAATATCATAACGATAATTCCACCTTGATCTATGTATTGTTGTATATTCATTTTTTAACCTCTTAAGTATTTTATTGGTATATTTAGATTTAGTGCCGTTAAACTCACAGCATCTGGAATAGCTTTATAAATATCTATAGATTTAACAACTTTTAGAGCTGCTTTATCTAGTATTTTATGTCCACAACTCTTATTTAAAAAGATGTTTTTTATAGTGCCATCTTTACATAGAGTAAAACTAACAGTTACAACACCCTCCAACTTTCTTCTTTTTGCCATCTTTGGATAATATTTTTTTTCACTCAAAGCTTCATATAAACCTGCAATAAATGATGTTTTCATCTTTGCATCAAAAGTTGGCACTATAGGTTTTGAAACAACAGGTTTTGGAGTAACTTTTTTTTCTACTACTCTTTTCACAACTTGTTCAACTTTAGGCTCAACCACTTTCACTATCTCTTTTTTTACAGGTATTACCTTTTCTATCGTTTTTTTTACGATTTTCTTTTTTATAACTTTTTTCTTTATAATCTTTTTTTTAGGTTTAATAACTTCTTTTTTAACAACAGGCTCAGGAGTAACCATACTAATAGATATGATTTGTTCTTTAACTACTATCACTGGAGTAGGTGCTATAGTTATATATGTAGAGTTTTTAAATAAAAAATAAAGACTAAAAACAACTATAGATAAACTCAAAAAGAGTAAAAAGTTATACTTAGAATGATTTTTATAATCTTGGGCTATTAAATACATGCTCGAATAATAATATAATAAAACTTTACTTTTTATAAAAATGATACTCATTATCATATTAGTGATTTATTGATATATATCATCAACTATTAAGTTAATATAATATATAATCTGATATTCATTATCATTATTAGGAATTACATTTGAAATTTCTTATAAAAATACTAAAAGATTTCCCTGCTTATCCTTCGAGTGGTTGGGGTGCTATCGCCTCTATCTTCCTTTTTATAGCATTTTGGGATATAGGAAACCAAGTGTATGGTGCATTAGTTTTACCATCTCCACTTGAAACATTTAAAACACTCGCAACTATGTTACAAGATGAAAGTGTATGGAAAGAGATAAATATAACTCTTTATCGTGCTTCTGTTGGTTTTGGATTATCCTTAATCTTTGGTTCACTTCTTGGACTTCTTGCAGGATTTTTTGTAACCGCATCTATAATGAGTCGTCCTATCGTTACGATACTTGTTGGTATGCCACCTATCGCTTGGATAGTTTTAGCGATGATTTGGTTTGGAATGGGTGATGAGACTGTTATTTTCACCGTTATCGTTGCTTCTTTTCCTATCATCTTTGTTGGAGCATTACAAGGGACTAGAACTCTTGATGGTGACTTAAAAGAGATGGCAGATAGTTTTAAACTTCCTTGGCATATGAAGTTTATAGATGTTTATTTTCCACATATCTTTTCGTATATATTTCCTGCTTGGGTAAGTGGTTTAGGGATGGCTTGGAAAATAGTTATCATGGCTGAACTATTAGCTACAAGTGATGGAATGGGTGCTTCTTTAGCAATTTCAAGAAGTCAGTTAGACACTCCAACAACATTAGCATTAGTAGTAATTATGATTGGGTCACTTATGTTTATCGAGTATATTATTTTAGAGCCGATTAAAAGAGAGGTTGAGTTATGGAGAGATTAGAAGTAAAAGGTTTAAATCATCATTTTGGTTTTACTGAGATTTTAAAAGATATAAATTTTACACTAGAAAAAGGGCAAATGTTATCTATCGTTGGTCCTAGTGGTGGTGGTAAAACTACACTTTTACACCTTTGTGCTGGTCTTCTTGATGTTGAAGAGGGAAATGTAACTAATACCTTTACAAGTAGTTCTTTTGCTTTTCAAGAGGGGCGACTTCTTCCTTGGAAAAATGTTATTGATAACATCGCTCTTGGGCTTTTAGCAAAAGGTGAAAAAACATCTATCGCGATAGAAAAATCAAAAAAAATCGCTCTTAGATTTGGGCTTGAAGAGAATGATTTTGATAAATTTCCAAAAGATTTAAGTGGTGGGATGAGACAAAGAGTTAGTTTTGCAAGAGCCTTAGTTGTTGAGCCATCGTTACTTTTTCTTGATGAACCATTTTCAGCTTTAGATATTGGACTAAAAAAAGAGCTTCAAACTGTTTTGATTGAGATGATTCAAAACAAAGAGATAAGCATACTTTTTATCACACATGACTTGATGGAAGCTATACGACTAAGTGATGAAATTTTACTTCTTAAAGCTGACCCAG
>JAIOSY010000132.1 GCA_021107375.1 Sulfurimonas sp. | reverse complement strand
ACGCTATCATCAACTAGATGTTGTAAAAAAATTAGTAGCAGATGTAAAGAAAAATAGTACGGGTGAAAAATACCTTATCCAACATAGTGCTGGAAGTGGAAAAACTAACTCTATATCATGGCTAACACATAAACTCTCAAAACTTAGTGATGAAAATGAAGAGAGAGTTTTTAATAGTGTTATAGTGATAACTGATAGAAAAATACTTGATAAACAGTTACAAGATGCAATTTATCAGTTAGATAAAACTAAAGGTTTAGTAGTAAAAATTGATAAAACAAAAAATTCTGATGATTTAGCTATAGCTTTAAAAAATGGTGCAAAAATTATCATAACTACTATTCAAAAATTTTCTTATGCTTATAAAAAAATAGATGTATTGGATAAGAAAAAGTATGCGATTATCATAGATGAAGCACACTCAAGTACAAGTGGAGAAAATATAAACTATCTTAAACAGACACTTGCAGGAAAGACTTTAGAGGAAGCGAAAAATATTGATAACTCTTATGAGAACTCTACTGAAGACGATGTAAATAAAATTCTTACAGATATTACAGATACTTCACATCTTAGTTTTTTTGCATTTACAGCTACACCAAAAGATAAAACTTTGCAGATATTTGGTCGAGTTGGTGATGATGAGTTGCCACATGAGTTTCACTTATATTCTATGAGACAAGCTATAGAAGAGGGTTTTATACTTGATACTTTAAAAAACTATATGCTTAGTGACACTTACTTTAAAATAGGTAAAAAGATAAAAGATAACCCTTCCTTTGATAAAGGTGGAGCCTCTAAGGCTATTGGAAAATTTATAAATTTAAATGAACATAATATAGGTCAAAAAGTAAAGGTAATAGTTGAAGACTTTATGTCAAATCGTATCTCTTGGATAGATAACAAAGCTAAAGCGATGATAGTAACAAGCTCAAGACTTCATGCTCTAAAATATAAGCTTATGCTAGATGAGTATTTAGCAACTCATTATCCTTATGTAAAATCACTTATCGCTTTTTCTGGAGAGATTGAAGAAGAGGGGATAAAATACAGCGAAGAGAGTTTAAATCATATAAAAGAGTCTCAGCTACCTGATACTTTTGAAAATGATAATAGTATAAAATTTTTGATTGTTGCAGATAAGTATCAAACAGGATTTGACCAACCAAAACTTAGTGTTATGTATGTAGATAAGATGCTAAGTGATGTAAAAGCAGTTCAAACACTCTCAAGGTTAAATAGAGTTACAAAAGGAAAGAGTTATACTTTTGTATTGGACTTTGTAAATGATGTTGAGACTATTCAAAATTCATTTGCTAAGTACTATACTCAGTCAAATGTAGAAAAGATGACAGACCCAAATATAATTTTTGAGTTTTATCATAAGATAGATGAGTTTAAAGTATGTTATGAGCAAGATGTAAAAGAATATACAGGATTATATTTAAAAGCTAAAAGAACTGCTATAGAGATAGCTAGAATGGATAATCTTATAAATGTTGCTATTGATAGATTTAATGAAATAGAAACTATTGAGAAAAAAGATGAGTTTAAAACTTATGTAATTAAATTTTTCAGAGCATATAACTTTCTTATACAGATTTATCCAATAAAAAAAGTATCTTTATATATGATGTCACTTTATCTTAGTGGTATGCTTAAAAAATTTCCTAAAGATACATGTACAAGGGTGGAACTTGATGCCTTGCTTAATCTTGATTTTTATAAATTAAAAAGGATGAATGGCGATGAGATTAATGGAGAAGATATATCTTTGGGCGATGGTGGAGAAACTTTACAAGGTTTTAGTTCTGGAAGTAGCAGAACAAAAACACCAGAAGATGAAGATTTAAATAGTTTAATAGAGAGGATAAACAACCTTTTTGGATTAGAACTTTCAGATGAAGATAGACTTGCTTTTTTTGATCAACCATTAGAGGCTCATAAGAAGAATGAAGATTTAAAAGATATAGCAAAAGTAAACAGTTATGAAGAGTTTGAAGAACAGTTTCAAAAAGGATTTTTCTTAAAAACACTTTTAACAAAAAAAAGTACAAATGAAGAGATGTTTAATAAAATTTTGAGTGATTCTACTTTTAAAGCTTTTATGATAGATACAATGAGTCAAGAGCTATATAGGTATTTTAATGATAGATAAAATCATAAAATATCTTGGAGTTTTCACAGCTTTTATATTAGCTATATT
This sequence comes from Sulfurimonas sp., assembly GCA_021107375.1. Classification (GTDB taxonomy): domain Bacteria; phylum Campylobacterota; class Campylobacteria; order Campylobacterales; family Sulfurimonadaceae; genus Sulfurimonas. Next base: position 629 of record JAIOSY010000132.1, on the reverse strand, counting down.
AGTTCTTTTAGTTGTTTATGATGCAACTGCTCGTTATCTTTTCTCAACTGGTTCTATTGCACTTCAAGAGTTGGAATGGCATCTTTTTGATGTTATTATTTTATTTGGTATCGCTTATACTTTAAGAGAAAATGCTCATGTTCGGGTGGATATTTTTTATGCTTCATATAGTGAAAAAACTAAGGCTCTTGTAAATCTAATATCTTCATTGTTTTTTATACTTCCTTTCTCTTTTCTTATCATATATATAGGGCTTGGATTTGTAGAGATGAGTTTTGTTCAAAATGAGGCATCTTCAAATCCAGGTGGGCTTGAGTATCGTTACCTTGTTAAGGCTCTTCTTCCTCTTTCATTTGTCTTTTTATCACTTCAAGCTATAAAAGATGCTAAAACAAACTTTGGCATGTGGAGATCATTATGATAGCCTTGTTTATGTTTGTTGTGGTTTTGATACTACTTTTAGTAGGAATTCCAGTAGCCTTTGTTTTTGGAACAGTATCTATCGCTTTTGCTTTTTTAATCCCTGAACTTGGATTTGAAGTTTTTGAGGTGCTTCCATTTAGAATATTTGGGATAATGTCAAATACAACTCTTATGGCAGTTCCTCTTTTTATCGCTATGGGTTTAGT
>JAIOSY010000290.1 GCA_021107375.1 Sulfurimonas sp. | reverse complement strand
TTTTGTATGTATTACTTATCTTAGTATTAGTGTCTATTTTTGCTTTTCCAAAGATATATATTCAACAACAAATTTATTTTAAAAGTAGAGATATTGCAAAGTTAAAAAGTGAATATGACACTCTAAAAGAAGAAAATAGACTTATTGGTGCATCAGTAGAGTCTATTAAATTTAAAAATCAAATACTTGATACATTATTTTAAGGACAGCTAAATTATGATTCGTCGTTTTATAGAATTTGCTATTGATAAGCCACTTCTAAACCATATACTACTTACATTTATATTATTGTTATCAATCTTTGCATATCTTAATATTCCAAAAGAGATATTTCCCCCAATGACTATGGATAAAGTTTCTATATCTGGTGGATATGTTGGAACATCAGCAGATATTTTAGACAAAATGGTTGTTAAAACTATAGAAGATGATTTACAAAATATAGATGAACTTGATACTGTAGAGAGTATTATTAAAAATGGTTCATTTTCTATAGTTGCAGATATAAAACCTAATTCAGATAATGCAAATGTTTTAAATGATGTAAAAGATATTGTAAGTGCTGTTAGAAAAGATTTACCAGCTGATATGGCTGAACCAATAGCTAAAATTAAGACACATGCTTTTCCTCTTGTTTTAATCGCTTTAGCTGGCGATATAGATAAGCAAGAACTTTTAGATAGAGCAGATGAGTTAAAAAGTCAGTTGAGTTATTTAAAAGATTTAAGTGAAATAACAATTCGTGGAGATGCTGAAGAAGAGTTAGTTATAAATATCAATGAGCAAAAAATTATGGCTCTTGGATTAAAACCAGTTTTAGTTACTTCTGCACTTAAAAATATAAGTTCAATTTTCCCAATAGGAACTATAAAAGAAAAAGGCTCTCATCTTTATATCTCAACTTTTAACGGTGAAAAGGATGATAAAGATATAGCAAATACTATTATCAGTGTTGGTGATTTTAGAGTTCGTATAGGTGATATTGCCGATGTTTCATTTGGTTTGAGTGATGAATCCGAACTTTCTCATTATAATGGAATAAGAAATGTTTCAATAAATGTTACAAAATCAAAAGATGGAAATGCTATTGCTCTTGTTAAAGAGATTAGAAAAATTTTAAAAGCAAATGAAAAAAAATATACAAATTTAAAATATGAGATATATACAGATACTTCTATCTGGATAAAAAATCGTTTAAATGTAGTTTTTTCAAATATAGTTTTTGGTCTTATGCTTGTATTTATTGCTATGCTTATTTTTATAAATCGTGGTATTGCAATGGTTGTTGCTATTGGTATCCCTATGAGTTTTATGATAGGACTTATTGTAACTGAACTAATGGGTAATAGTTTAAATATGCTTTCACTACTTGGTGCTTTAATAGCTCTTGGAATGTTAGTTGATGAAGCTATAGTTGTAGCTGAAAATATATATAGGCACTTAGAAGAGGGGATGGAAAGGAGAGAAGCTTGTATAGTTGGGGCAACAGAGATGTTTCCAGCAGTTCTTACCGCTACTCTAACAACTGTTTTTGCATTTTTACCAATGCTTCTTTTAACTGGGGAAATGGGTACTTTTATAAAAATAATACCTATGATGATTACAGTGCTTTTACTCTCATCTTTGTTTGAAGCATTTTATTTCTTACCTTTACATGCACATGATTTTTTAAAAGTTTCACATGATGATAGTTTTACTAAAAAACTTTGGAAAAAAATGCATAGATGGCATAGTTTGACACTACATTTTGTATTTAGGAAAAAAATAATTTCATTAGTTGTTCTTGTTACAACGATTTTAGGATTAACATTTGTATTTATGAAAAACTCGAAATTCCAACTTTTTCCAGATTTTGATAATACTCAGATATATGTGACAGGTAAAGTAAATATAAATAATGAATTAGTAGATACTGAGAAAAAAGTCACAGTTATCGAAAGAAAATTATTAGATAGTTTAGATGATGGGGATGTTTCCTCTATAACTTCTGTAATTGGTTTTAAGTTAGATGCTAAAAATAAAGCTGAAATGGGTGAACACCTTTTTCATATATTTATAGATTTACATGAAAGAGCTCCTAGTAATGTTTTTGATACCTATATTAGCCCCTATTTATCCTTAGAATATGATGGAGATATTTTAAAAAGACAAAGAGATGCAAAAGTAATTGCTAAAGAGATTGAAGATTTATTAAATGAGTTTCGGGATTTAAAAGAGAATAATATATTAAAATATGAGGAACTTGTAGTTAAAGTTCCTGGTGCTGGAATAGTTGCTCATGATATAGAGATAAGCCTAAGTGATAAAGATGAAAAATCAATTTTAAAGGGTATAAAATATTTAAGTGATGAGTTTGCTCTTATTGATGGTGTAAATAATATTGCAGATGATGCAGATATAGGTGAAAAAGAGTTAAAACTTCGTGTAAATCAATATGGGCAACAGTTAGGTTTTAATGAGCAGTTAATATCAAATGAGTTAAGAGCATATTATTTAAAAGGTGAATACTCAAAGATGTTTAATGATACGGGACTTATTCGTATTAAGATACAAAGTGATGCAAATGAAAAAATAGACTCAATAAATCGCATAGAAGTTCAAGTTCCTCAAACAAATCAATTTGTGGCATTAAAAGATATTTGTGATTTTGTGATGATACAAGGTTTTGTTGCTTTAACAAAAGAAGATGGAGTAAGAATAAGAAGTATTTTTGCATCTTTGGATAAAAAAATAATAACATCCTCTGAAGCTATGAAAAAAATAGAACCAGCTATAAATAAATTAAGAGATGATGGCTTTAGAGTTGAGATAAAAGGTGAAGAGAAAGAGAATGCTAAAAATAAAAGAGAGATGCTTCAGTCTGCTGTGATAGCAATTTTTTTAATCTTTATTACTTTAGTATGGTTATTTGATTCTATTAAAAAATCTCTTATAGTAATTAGTACAATACCTCTAGTTTTACTTGGTGTTTATGTCGGTCACTTTGTAATGGGTTTAAATATGACTATGACAGGTTTAATTGGTACAGTTGGATTAGCTGGTGTAGTTGTCAATGATGGGCTTATAATGGTTAACTTTATTAAAAATGCGACCGATACTGAGGATTTAATGAAAAAGGCAAAAACTAGATTAAGACCAATTTTACTAACTTCTCTAACAACAGTTTTAGGTCTTTCAACATTAATCTTTTTTGCATCAGGACAAGCTATGATTCTCCAACCAATGGCAATTTCACTCGGTTTTGGAATAGCATGGGCAACAGTACTAAATCTAATTTATGTACCACTTTTATATGCCGTTGTTTATAAAATAAAAGAACCTACAAAGTTATTGTACTAAATCAGAAATATATAAGGATATATTGACTATAATCTCGCCCTACAAACAATGGATATTTGGCTTAATTGTCAAAAATATTATATTTGCCTTGTAGAGGGCATTAAACTACTTTTTATTTTTAGTGTTTCTTTTAGAAATTCACTATATAATAAGTTCTAACTATGGTGTGGGTTTTTAGCTCAGTTGGTTAGAGCCCTCGGCTCATAACCGAGTGGTCGAGAGTTCGAGTCTCTCAGAACCCACCACTTTCTTAACCACAAAACTTACTAAGAAGTCTAAAACAACTAAATACACTTAATAAACCCCTTAAACAAGAGCTTTCAAGTACGAAACTTTAACACTATAAACTTTAAAATAAACTTAAATACAATCAACTTTCCACCACTTTGGTGTATCTTGGTGTACCTATTTGGTGTACCCTATGGGGGAACTTTTAGTCGCTCCATGCGTATATATGACCTAACAGATATTTTTATTATATTTTACATAGACCTAATTAGATACTAGAGCTCACTAAAGTGTTACAAAACTGTCAAATCATCATTAACTCTTAGTCTCTTACTTCCTGTATATGTCATGTAATTTCCTCTCTCTCTTTACTTAAATCTCAAT
>JAIOSY010000284.1 GCA_021107375.1 Sulfurimonas sp. | reverse complement strand
CTTTCGCAAATAGTATCGCTGTTTTTTAATAAATATTTATTACATTTCATCTAAAAAGACCTATTTAAGGTATCTATATGAAAATTAATTAAAGTAAATATGCTCGCCATATTTTAAGTGGTCCCAGTTCATCTGTAAAAGCAAAAATATCTTCTATATTTTTATAATCTATCTATTTTTTTTCTGAGTGATAAAACTTTTTAAGTATTTTTGATAGTTCCTTTAATCTTGTGATAATTCTTCCATTAACAGATTTAGGTGGGAAGTTGCCTTTAGTATTTACTTTACCAGCCTCTATACCAGTTAAGATTGAAATTCCCTCATCAATAGATTTAATGGCATAGATAGCAAACTTACCATCCTCTACAGCTTTACGAACCTCTGATTTAAGCATAAGGTGTTTGATGTTGGCATATGGAATAATAACACCATAAAATGCCTCTGAATCTCTGCGTTTACATATATCAAAAAAGCCCTCAATCTTCTCATTAACACCACCTATGGGCTGAATTTCTCCAAACTGATTTACTGAACCGGTAACTGCAATATTTTGTTGAATCGGAAGTTCTGCCAGCGAGGAGAGAATAGCATATAATTCGGTTGATGATGCACTATCCCCCTCTATCATTCCATATGATTGTTCAAACACTAGAGAAGCTGATAAACTTAGAGGCATATCTTTGGCGTATTTTGACCCAAGGTATGAGCTAAGAATCATTACCCCTTTAGAGTGAATAGGACCGCTAAGTTTTACTTTACGTTGTATATCAAGAATTTCGCCTTTACCGATTCTAGTTATGGCAGTAATACGAGATGGAAGACCGAAATGATGACCACCTATTGAGATATAGCTTAGTGCATTAATCTGACCGACACTGCTACCGCTAAGATTAATCATAATAGTTCCCTCATCAATTTGCTCATAGAGTTTCATCTGGATACGATTTATTCGCTCTACTTTAGTAGAGAGTGCTTTTTCAATATCATTTTTTTCTATTGATGAATGATCGCTTTTTTTTGAGTAGTAATCTGCTTCTTTTAAAAGATCAGAGAGCGTGTGAAGATGGGTAGAAAATTTTAGCGAGTGTGAAACATCACGAGAACTCTGTTCTATTACTCGTCCAACAGCCTCAGGTGTGAGAGGAAGAAGTTCATTGTCTTTTGCAATGGTACCAATCATTTTGGCATATAACTGAATATTTTCATCACTTCGAGGCATCTCATCTTCAAAGTCAGCACTCACTTTAAACAGCTCCTTAAAATCAGGATCATAGTGATATAGAAGATAGTACAACATTCTCTCACCTATGAGTACTACCTTGAGATTGATTGGAATTGATTCTGGTTCTAGTGAAGTGGTGCTGAGAGAGGAGTATTGTTCAGCTAGTGATTCTATTCGTATCTCTTTTGCCAGTAGAGCACGTTTTAGCCCTTCATAGGCAAAAGGTTTCATTAGAACTTTTCTAGCATCAAGGATTAGATATCCACCATTTGCTTTATGCAGAGCACCTGGTTTAATCATATTAAAATCAGTAATTAATGTACCAATCTGAGAAAGATGTTCAACTTTTCCTATAAGATTTTGATGAATCGGATTGTCTTCATAAATAACCGGTGCATTGGAGTTTTTATTGTGAGAGATAAAAAGATTAATTTTGTAGCGGGCAAAAGATGGTGTATAAAACTCCTGCATAAAAGGTACTACACCAATATTTTCCCCTTTAGTTAAAAAATCCTGTACATGATGGATTACATCCTCTTCAACAGCATTAAGATAATTAATAATCTTTTCTAAATCTCTGTACTTATGACGGACTTCATCAATAAGTGATTCCACAGCCACCTTTGTCACTTTTCTATCAAGTGCTTTTAACTCTTTTTGCACATCTTTAGTCAGTTCACTTACCTTGTACAGTGCTTTTTTGACAATGAGCTCAAATTTAGCCATCTTTTTTTTAATTTGTTCCTTTTCTTTACCTTTTATGGCACCGAACTCTTCAGCGGAAAGTATCTTCCCATTAATGACAGGCACAAAAGTGACACGAGTGCTTGAGGAACTGTTCATTGAAACATCATAATTTTGTGCTTTTTCTTGGAGTTTTAGGAAAATTTTTGATTGTATATTGATATATTTTTGATTGATTGCTTCACGTTCATTAAGGTAGTTGTTACTTGTGAAAACAGTAGGAAGTATTGCTTTTAAAAGATCTATAAGTTCATCAATGTCATCTTTAAATTTTCTTGCATCCCCAGGTGGAAGTTCTATAACTATGGGTTTATGCTCGTCTTTAAAGTTGTTGACATAACACCAGTCATTAGGGGTTGATTCCTTATCTGCCTTAGCTTGTAAAAAACTTATTATAGCAGAGTGTTTACCACTTCCTGAGGGACCCATGGCAAAAAGATTGTAACCATCTTGTTTGATATTAGTAGCAAAATCAGCTGCATCAAGGGCATTTTCTTGCCCAATAGGCTGCTCAAGAAGTTCTAACTCCTCTGTAGTTGTAAATGAAAAAAGTTTAGTATCACATGCATGATAAAGCTGTGAGATATTTAGAGAATCAACCATTAGAACCCTTCGTATATAATAAAAAAATCAGTCTTCTAAAAAATTATACCTTCACTTTTCAAAATAGAGCTTAAATTCACGAAAAACAATTATTAAACAATTATTAAGTTATATAGGAATAAAATATTCTTATAAATTTAATAAAAAGGGGCTTATTGTGCTCCATTTACTTTTAAAAGTTTTATAAGATGAAACGCTTAATATTTTTATTTTTTTTACTAATTTTACCACTCTATTCCAATACATCGTATGTTGTAAAATTAGAGATAAAGGGTGCTATTGGTCCTGCAAGCAGTAGTTATCTTAAAGAAGGGATGGCATTTGCAGTTATAAAAGATGCCAAAATACTACTTATCGAACTTGACACATCTGGAGGCTTGTCTTCTTCTATGCGTGAGATGATTCAAGAGATTACAAACAGTTCTATCCCTGTTATTACTTATGTATCCCCAAAGGGTGCCAGAGCTGCTAGTGCTGGAACTTATCTACTTTATGCATCACATGTAGCAGCTATGTCACCCGGAACAAATCTTGGTGCTGCTACTCCGGTTAGTCTGATGCCGATGCCAAAGGGTGAAGATTCAAACGCTAGTGGTATAACTACTCTTGAAAAAAAAGCTATTAACGATGCAAAAGCTTACATAAAAAGTTTAGCTCAGTTAAATGACCGTAATATCTCTTGGGCTGTTGAAGCTGTACAAGAGGCTAAAAGTTTATCTGCCGAGGATGCCCTTGAATTTGGTGTTATTGATTTAATGGCTAATGATACCAAAGAACTACTAAGTAAACTAGATGGAAGAGGTGTTAAAGTTTTGGGTAAGAGTATAACTCTTAAAATACAAGGCTCTGTAATAATTAATTATGAAGCAGACTTTAGAACCCGTTTTTTATCAATCATAACTAACCCAAATATAGCATATATATTTCTTCTAATAGCTATATATGGTATATTTTTTGAGTTGATGAATCCAGGTGCAATATTTCCTGGTGTTATCGGTGTAATTTCCGGTGTAATTGCACTTTATGCACTTAATATGATCCCTTTTAATTATGCAGGATTACTATTGATTGTTTTAGGGATAGCCTTTATGGTTTCAGAAGTCTTTATCTCCGGATTCGGTATACTCGGTATCGGTGGAGTTGTCTCATTTGCCTTTGGTTCATTACTGCTCTTTGATGCTGATGTCTTGGGTAGCAGAGTTTCAATTCCATTAATTATAGCGTTTACTTTAGTGAGTCTTGCGTTTTTTATTTTAGTAATGAGACTCTTTATAAGTTCAAGATCTGCAAAAGTAGTTACTGGCGCAGAGGAGATGATAGGTGCTATTGCTGAAGTGACTGAGTTGAGTCAAAATAGTTGTCATGTTTTTTGTCATGGTGAAACATGGAGTGCAAAAAGTAAAAGCATGTTAAGCGTTGGTCAAAGAGTTGAGGTTATAAAACTCTTGGGTCTTACACTGGAAGTTAAACCAATAAAGGATTTAAAATGATTTTTGATTTACCATTAACAGGAATATTTACAGCTATAATTATTATCATCTTTTTAGCAATGGCTATCCGTATCTTACGAGAGTATCAACGGGGTGTAGTTTTTACACTTGGTCGTTTTACTGGAGTAAAGGGTCCGGGACTTATAATTTTGATTCCATTTATTCAGCAGATGGTAAGAGTTGATCTTCGTACTATTGTTTTGGATGTTCCAACTCAGGATGTGATTTCACATGATAATGTATCGGTTCATGTAAATGCAGTGGTTTACTTTCGCGTACTTAACTCTGAGAAAGCCATAATTCAAGTGGAAAATTTTTATACTGCTACAAGCCAGTTAGCCCAAACTACCCTGCGTTCTGTACTTGGTGGACATGAACTTGATGAGATGTTAGCTGAGCGTGAAAGACTAAACACAGATATTCAAGAGATTTTAGATAAACAAACTGATGCATGGGGTATCAAGATATCTAATGTGGAGATTAAACATATAGACTTGGATGAGAGTATGGTTCGTGCTATTGCTAAACAGGCAGAAGCCGAACGTGAACGTCGTGCAAAAGTTATTAATGCCAAAGGTGAAGTGGAGGCTAGTGAGAATATACTTAAAGCTGCTCAAACACTTTCTCAAAATGACTTGGGTATACAGCTACGATATCTTCAAACTCTGAGTGATATCTCTAGTGATAAAACAAATACGATAGTATTTCCATTTTCTACAGAGTTAAATAATCTTTTAAAAGGTCAAAAATGATTTATGAACTATCTAACCCTGTTACAAAAACTTTGGTGACACATCTAAGAGATCAAAGAAGAGATGCTATCCGTTTTAGACATACTGTTGCAGAGCTTACAAAACAGCTTGTTTATGAGGCATTAAAAAATTTTCCTTTAATAGAAAAAAATATAGCAGTGTGGCAGGGTGAGGGTGATTTTTATACTATAGATGAAGAGAATATCATGGTTGTAACAGTTTTAAGAGCTGGAATGCCAATGCTTGATAGTGTTAT
>JAIOSY010000143.1 GCA_021107375.1 Sulfurimonas sp. | reverse complement strand
TATTGCGTAAAACAATCTTCATTAGCCTACCTTTTATTAGATATTTTATAATAAAAAGCAATTTTTGTTCCATTTTTATTCTAAAATATTAAATTAATTATAAATAGTTTGAGCTTATTTATATATTTTTTTAGTATAATGGCATTAATATAAATAAGGATTTTGTCTTGCTCGAAAATATGAACGAAAAATGTGCAGTTGTAGGAATATTTGGTCATCAAGAAGCTTCTAAATTAGCTTATTTCTCTTTACATGCACTTCAACATCGTGGTCAAGAGGCAGCTGGTATCAGTTCTTCTGACGGTAAAAAGCTTCATACTATTAAAAAACGCGGTTTAGTTATGCGCGTATTTGATGAAGCTAAACTAAAAACTTTAAGTGGTTCAAGTGCTATTGGTCATACTCGTTACTCAACTGCTGGTAATGATTCTATTTTAGATGCTCAACCAGTTTTTGCTAGATATGATTTAGGTGAGATGGCAATTGTTCACAATGGTAATCTCACAAATGCAGATGAAGTTCGTAATAAACTAATTAAAAGAGGTGCAATTTTTCAAACATTTATGGATACAGAAAATCTTATCCATCTTATTGCTAAAAGCGAAGAGGATAAACTTACACCTAGAATTATAGATGCTGTTAAAAAAATAGAGGGTGCTTTTTCTCTAGTTTTTTTAAGTAGAACCAAAATGTTTGCAATGAGAGATCGTCATGGTTTTCGTCCCCTAAGTCTTGGTAGATTACCAAATGGTGGATATATAGTTGCATCTGAAACATGTGCCTTTGATTTAGTTGGTGCTGAGTTTGTAAGAGATGTTGAACCAGGGGAACTTCTTATTTTTAAAGAGGGAAGAGAACCAAAAAGTATTAAAGTTTTTGAGCCAACTCCTAAACACTGTATTTTTGAGTATGTATATTTTGCTCGTCCAGATTCACAAGTTTTTGGTCAATCTGTATATCAAACAAGAAAAAATATGGGTAAAGAGTTAGCTAAGATAGAGCCTGTTGAAGCTGATGTTGTTATACCTGTTCCTGATGGTGGAGTTCCTTCAGCTATTGGTTACGCTCAAGAGAGTGGTATCCCATATGAGATGGGGATTATGAGAAATCACTATATCGGTCGTACTTTTATAGAGCCCACTCAAGAGATGAGAGATTTAAAAGTTAAGATGAAATTATCTCCTATGCCTGAGGTTATAAAAGGTAAAAGAGTTATTGTTATAGATGATTCTATCGTTCGTGGTACCACTTCAAGAAGAATTATTAGAATGTTAAAAGAAGCAGGTGCTAGCGAGGTTCACATGCGTGTATCTTCTCCACCAACAACTGACCCGTGTTTTTATGGTGTAGATACCCCTTCTAAAGAAAACCTAATCGCTGCAAATATGACAAATGATGAAATATGTAAATATATTGAAGCAGATTCATTAGCCTATCTTAGTGAAGATGCACTACTAAAAAGTGTCAATGCAACTGAAGACAACTACTGTACAGCTTGTTTTACAGGAAAGTATATAATTTAATGAAACAAATCTATACTTACGGAAACTACTTAAAAGATAAATTTGCTTGTAAAGTCTATAAAGTAGGGATAAATATCTCTGGTTTTACTTGTCCAAATATTGATGGAACTGTGGCGAAGGGTGGATGTACCTTTTGTGAAAATGACTCTTTTTCTGCAAGTACAAATGAGATAAAAGAGTTAAAAGGTTTTTACCTCAACCTAGACTCAAAAGAAAATCCATTTTTACAAAAACAGCTAGAACAACTTGAAATCCAATTCAATGCAATTAGTAAAAGACAAAAAGATGTATATGGTGCTGAAAAATTCTTAGTATATTTTCAATAATTTACAAACACTTATGCGCCTTTTGAAACACTAAAAGCACTTTATGAAAAAGCTCTCTCTTTTGAGAATGTTGTTGGTCTTAGCGTTGGAACTAGAAGTGATAGTATAACTGATGAAACACTAGAATATTTAGCAGAGTTAAACAAGACTAAAGAGATTTGGATAGAGTTTGGAATCCAATCAATCTTCGATGAAACACTAAATAAAATAAATCGTGGTCATGATAGTCAAAATGTAAAAAAATGGATACTAAAATCAAAAGAGGCAGGTTTACATGTCTGTGGACATCTAATTTTTGGTTTACCTGATGAAACGAAAGAGATGATGATTGAAACAGCGAAAGAGGCTTATAAATGGGGTATAGACTCTGTTAAATATCATCCTCTTTATGTTGTAAAAAGAACTGCACTTGCAAATGATTTTATTAGTGGTAAATTTATACCTATCAGTGAAGATGAATATCTTGATGTCTTAGTAAAAACTATAGAGATAAAACCAGAAGATGTATCAGTTCAAAGAGTAACAGCAGGAATAGATGATGACTCACTATTAGCCCCACAATGGTGTAGAGATAAAAACAAACAAATAAAACATATAAATAAAGCTCTAAAATCTATAGGATTAAAATACTGAAATCTTAGGATAAAGAGAGTTTTACCTTCCACTAACCTCTGTAAAATCTGCTACACGTCTAAAATATCCTGGATATTTAAAATAAACTCTAAAAGGTTTAGCACTTCCAGATTTTAAATTTTTTGCTACTAAAAACTTTTTTGTAATAGATTGAGGTTTATCATTACGCATACCAAATCCACCACCAAAAAACTCCATTATTCCACTTGGCTTATAAAAATTACCACCTTTTACATTTCCAGTTGCATGACCTTTATTTACAAGTTTCACTTCAAATGTAACTTTACCAATAGTATGATTACCAACATTTTTAACAAAACCTGTATATATAATCTGTTCCGTACTTAGAAGTCTTTTATTTTTCACCTTAAAAAGTTCTACTTTTTTTGTATATTTATCAACTACTAAAACTGAAAAGAGTGCAAGTAACACTGATATTAAGGTTACAGAGATAAGCATGGGAACGACTAATTTTTTTTCTTGCCTCAAAGAACTAATAACACCACCGATAAAAACAAGTAATGAAATACCAAGAAATACATAGTGCCAATAATTTAATAATGTCATTTACATTTCGCCCCTACAGTAAGATTATACTCTTTAGAGTAAGTAAAAGGTTCTATAAAAAGTTTAAAATCTTTTACCTGCCCTTTTTGTATATCCTCTTCAATTATCGACGCTTTTTTAATTATTTTAAACTGATAAAGATAATTTTTCAATTTATTTTTACTTACTTTGTGAACTTTAGCTGTTATCTTACAACTTGTAAAATCAAACTTTGATTCATTTTTTATACTACCCTTAACGACTATTGCTTGAGTAAACTCTAATTTTTTTTGTGATGTTAAAGTTGTGGTATTTTTAAAAAGAAACTCATGCATTTTTACATATCCAAGAGTGGGAGCAAGAAGAAGTATCATAAAAGCTAAAATAATTAAAAAGATAGCTAAGACTATTTTTTTTCTAAGAACTATCCCAAGAATTATAAAAAGGATAAATAAAACAAAAGCACTGCCAAATAAAATATAGTCATACATTATCAATGTATCTATAAAGGCAGTGATTTTTGCTTTCATTAGTTAATCTTTTCTAGAATTTTTCTCAGCAATCCCACTCATATCAAATCTACGAGCTAACTCTTGTTTTATTCTATCAGGTGAAATATTTTTAGCAGCAAGTGCAACTAACATATGGTAAGTTAAATCAGCAGCCTCATAAACCATTTCATCATCATCATTATCTTTATATGCAAAACAAAATTCTCCCGATTCTTCTACAACTTTTTTCAAAATTGTATTATCACCTTTTGCAAAAAGTTTTGCTGTCCAAGATGAAGATGGGTCTGCATTTTTTCTTTCTTGAATTGTATGATAAAGAGTATCAATCACACCATACATGGCATGTGAACTTACTTCAACTTCTAAATTGGATTCACCAGATTCTAACTCTGTAAAAAAACAAGTTCTACGACCCGTATGACAAGCTACACCTTTTTGAGTTACCTTTATAAGAAGGGTATCATTATCACAATCAATATTAAAAGAGTGAATAGTTTGAGTATGACCACTTGATTCACCTTTTTTCCAAATTCTTTGTTTAGAGCGTGAAAAGTAGTGTGCTATTTTTGTACTAAGTGAAAGTTCTAATGCTTCTTTATCCATATACGCCATCATAAGAACTTCATTATTTACAACATCTTGAACAATTACAGGAAGAAGTTCACACTTCTCCCAATCAACTCGATTTATTATCTCTTGCATAACTTATTGAGCCGTAGTTCTTTTTCTTACATCTTTTGTATCAACCCAAATATTTGGCGTTGAACCACCAGGTGTTAAGAAAATTTTCGCATCATTATTCTCTCTAAGCGCATCATTAAACTTACCTTGAACTTTCATTTGTTCTAGCTGTAAAAGCTTAGTAGTTAAAGATTTAGCTATTAAATCATTTGCTTTTGCTTTTGCATCAGCTTCAATAGTAATAGCATCTGCCTTACCTTTAGCTTCAATTCTTGCTTTTTGAGCAACACCTTCTGCTTCAGCTGCTCTTTTTAATGCTTCTTGTTTAACACGCTGAACATCTTGTTCTGCTTTTTGAACCTCTTGTTTAGCAATCTGAACACGCTCAATCTGATCTTTTACTTTTTGAGGCAAAACAATATCTCTAAGTTGAACCGACTGTAAAACTGCAGGAGAATTTTTAAGAGAACTAACACTCTCTCTAATTCCTTTTTCAATCTCAGCTCCAAGCTCATTTCTCATTTGTGTTAATGCCTCAGCATCATACTTACCAATTACATTACGAACAACATCACGAACAACAGGATTAATAATTTTATCTTCCCAAGAAAATCCCCAGTTAGAGATTGTTTGAGCTGCAAATTGTGAATTTAGTCTGTACTGAACTGTAAGTTCTATAGAAACTGGTAAAGAACGCTTATCAAGAACAGTTACTGCTGGTTTAGCAATAATACCAGATGCTCCAGTATTTGCCTCTATACGGGAAGCATAATTAATAATACGAACTTTTGTATCAACAACATAAACTTTCTGAATAACTGGAATTATAAAATGTAGTCCAGGAAGTAAAGCTTGATCTTGATACTTACCATTAGTACTTAAAATACCTCTTTGCCCCTCTTCAATAATAGTAAAAGGTTTTGCTAAAACAAGCATAATTACTATCGCCACAAGGAAATAAACTAAACCTGCTTTTCCTCCACCAAAATTTAAATCAATCTTTGGAAATTCCGGACCTTTTCCACCACCTGAACCACCAGTAGATTTTTTACCAAATCCACCTTCACTTTTTTTCTTGTTAAAATAATCATTCATATCTGATGCCATTAATATATTCTCCTCTTTCATTTGTTTTCCTAATCTATATAAGTTAAATAATGCTCGTACTTAGCATTTCTACCAAATACAATATCAAAGTAAGTGCTTTGAATTTTCTCTGTCATCTCACCACGAGAACCACAACCAATCTCTCTTGCATCAACCATTGCTACGGGAGTGATTTCTGCTGCTGTTCCAGTTAAAAATGCCTCATCTGCTACATAAACCTCTTCACGAGTTATGCGACGACGAGTCACTTTGATACCAAAATCTTCAGCCATCTCTATAACCATTTTTTGAGTGATGGAAGCTAAAGAGTTATCATTTGGTGGAGTTATTAACTCTCCATTTTTAACCATGAAGAAACATGCACCAGAAGCTTCTGCCACATAACCTTGATCATCTAAAAGAAGTGCCTCATCATATCCACAATCTATAGCTTCATACTTAGCCATTTGAGAATTTAAATAGTTTGCTGTAGCTTTTGCTTTACCCATATTTGAAGTATTTGCTGGTCTTGTCATAGAAGCAATTTTAAGTTTAATACCTTTTTGAAGCCCCTCTTCACCAAGATAAGCACCCCACTCCCAAGCAGACATAACAGTCTCAACAGGAGCATCTTTATGATAAACACCCATCACACCATAACCTAAAAATGCGAATGGACGAAGATAAACATTATCACCGGTAAATTCATTTTTACGAATTAAATCTATTTGTGCTTGATTCATCTCTTCAACAGAATATGGAATATCAATCAAAGTCATTTTTGCTGATTCTTTTAATCTTGTAGTATGCTCATTTAAACGAAAAATTGCATAGCCTTTAGCTGTTTTATAAGCTTTAGTCCCCTCTATTACACCATTTCCATAGTGAAGCGTGTGTGAAAGTACATGTATCTTAGCATCATCCCAAGCTACAAACTCTCCATTCATCCAAATATATTTGGCTGCGTCCATTAAATCTCCAATAGTTGTTACTTTTTATAATTTTGTATTTTATCCAAAATGCTGTTTATATTACATTAATGGTATTTTTAAGTTAAAAAATATATGAAATAAAACTATTTTTAAGTATTTTTATATATAATGAAAATTATAAATAAATCCTATTTGAAGGGGCATGATTTGTCAAATAAAGCAAAAAGTACTGATAATTATATTTCAGAACAAGAAGCAGCTAACAATATATTAGATGCGAGGGAAGCTATTGTTTCAACAGAAGAAGCAGAGGAACTCGCAAAAATAGAAAAAATATATAAAGAGGAACATTCTGAGGAAAAAATCTCTTCTATCCCAAAAGAGGAAGTAAAAAAATCTGTAAAAGAGGAAAAAATCTCTTCAGAACATGTTTATGCTAAATATGAAGAGATAGATAAAGATCAATTACAAAAAGATTTAGAGGAGATTAAAGCTAATCTTGGTCCAGTAGGTCAAGAAGATTTCCAACACCTTTTAAAATTAGAGAGATGGGGAAGAGCTTTCACAATTTCAGGCTTTTTTATGATTTATTTAGTAACAGCACTTGAAGTTTCTATCGGTTTAAGTACTTTTGGTTTTTGGACACTTGGAATTGTTGCAGCTGTTTTCATAGGTATTGGTAATACTACAAGATGGGCAGATGTTGCTCACCCTATTTTACATGGAGCATACGATAAAGTTCCAAATATCCCTAAACAATACACAAAATCTGGATTTGCAAGAGGAAACAGAAGATATATTGATTGGTTAGATTGGATTAAACCTGAAGCTTGGGAATATGAACAT
The DNA here is from genome assembly GCA_021107375.1 of Sulfurimonas sp. Lineage (GTDB taxonomy): Bacteria > Campylobacterota > Campylobacteria > Campylobacterales > Sulfurimonadaceae > Sulfurimonas. Next base: position 2,366 of record JAIOSY010000143.1, on the reverse strand, counting down.
AATATTATGCACCACTACCACTTAGGTGAAGATGATGATCCAGATAATGTTGAAAGAAATATGCAATGGTTAATCCAATCTAAAACTCCTATGTTTTTAAGAAGACTATTTATTTATATTTTTGCTATGACTTGGAAATTTACTTACTATGCTCCAAATACATTAAGAATATTAGAAAATAAAGAGAGAAGAAAAAGAAGAGAACCAGAGTTAAAAGATTATGAGATGTCTCCATTTACAAAAAATGGTGCTGAACTATGGAAAAATTACTATTTACCTTATGCTTTAGTTAAATTTGTTGCCCTTCCTCTTCTATTCTTACCTTTAGGGTTAGAAGCTGTTTGGAGTGCTTCTATCATTCTTTTAATAGCTGAAGCTTATGCTAATCTTCACTCATTTTTAGTTGTTGTACCAAATCACTCAGCTGGAGATATTTACCAGTTTAGTGAACCACATAAATCTCAAGGTGAATTTTACCTAAGACAAATTATGGGTAGTGTAAATTACAACACTGGTTCAGATTGGATAGATTTCTTACATGGTTTCTTAAACTACCAAATAGAGCATCATCTATTTCCAAATATTCCACATAGTTACTATCAAAAAATGCAACCTCTTGTAAAAGAAGTTTGTAAAAAACATAACTTAGAATACAGACAAGAAAGCGTTTTCAAAAGAATTAATATGACTATTGATTTAATGATTGGAAAAACTAAACTTCTTAGAGTAGATGGGATTTAGCTAAAAACCTTATGCTACATAGCATAAGGTTTTAAAATTTTACCACTTAACCTCAGCAGTAAGCATTACTTTAGTATAATCCTCATCATCAGTCTCTTTAAGATTAAATGTTTCAGCAGTTGCTAACCATTTAACATTTTTGTTTTGTTGCCAAGCTCCACCATAGATATAAACATCTTTAGTTACATCATCTTCGTTAGAATCAATATTTTCAGCATTCCATCTGTCATATCTTCCTATTAAAGAGTATTGTTTTTTCTCACCAAAACGAGCTGTCATGTTAATAGAATAACCATCACCATTGTATGCCGTTAAATCATCCTCAGTTGAATCACCCTCTTTTCTATCATTATTAGCTGTTAAGTATTGTGCCGCTATTAAAAAAGATGGCATGTTATAAACGGCATGTAAGCCATAAAAAGAATAAGTTTCACCATCATTATCTGTATTATCCATATTGTACTGCCCAAAGAAAGATGCATCTAAATAAGTATCTTTAGTTGCTTTCTTTTTCTTTTTACCATTACCAAGTGCAGCAAAAGTTGTTCTCCACTCTAATGATGTACCATCGCCAACGAAAGTTTCATTTTTACCATCATCATCAAGATCCTTATCTTCACCACCATAACCTTCACCATTAAAAAGACCTATTTCAGATGTAAAGTAATCAGTTTTAGTTTTAAAGTTAATACCTAAGTCAGCAGAGCTACCAAACTTAGCAGTACCTTCCATAAATACTTGAGAGATTGATCTCATATTCCAAGCATTATTTTGCTCATAATCATGCCATGGTCTGTGAACAATACCAAACTCAACACCAGTAGATGGTAAAACATCATTTAAATAAAGGTAAGCATATTTAACAATTACATCTGCTTTCCCTTTTGCACTGTTTGATTTATAAGTAGAGTCTAAAGTTACACGAAGATAAGATTTAGGATCTTCAAGTAAATAAGCTTTAACTTGTAAGTAGTTACGACGCATCTCAAAACCACTTGTAGAATCACCATGATAACCAGCAGATCTTTGCTTATAGTCTTTATGTGTAAAACCTAAGTAATGTTTACCACTAAATTTTATTTTAGAAGATTTAGCAAAAACTGGAGTATCTTTTTTCATCTCATCTTTAAGTTCTGTTTTTATCTCTTTTTTCATCTCATCTTTCATCTCTTTAATTTCAGGAGATTTAATTTGAGAAGCTACTTGCATTGCATTCATCACTTCTTGAGGATTAACATTAAGTTCTGTTCGACCTTCACCTGGTGTTACAAAAACTTGACCATTTGCATCAGTATAAAATTTAATACTTGCAGTTGCACTTACTGTACCTAAAGTTATAGCTAATATAGTTGATAGAACAATTTTTTTCATCTGTTTATTTCCTTTGTTTTATTGCTGAAATTATAAAACAATTTGGTTACATAATGATTACACCTAAAGAGTAAAATATAACCAAACTATAACCGTTAGGATTTATACTTTCACTATCTAAAATATAGATTTAAAGTAAAATAATGGTGTCTAAAAAGTGCTTGAAAGTACGGTATAGTAATGGTTAAAAAGGTTTTATTTACAATGAGCTGTAAAAAAATGCAAAAATCTGTCCAAATTGTGATTCTAAACAG
>JAIOSY010000279.1 GCA_021107375.1 Sulfurimonas sp. | reverse complement strand
CAGCTGGGGTATCAGCAGTTCCAATGGCAGCTCGTGTATCAAATAAAGTTGGTATGGAGTATGACCGTTCTAACATGTTACTTATGCATGCAATGGGTCCAAATGTTGCAGGTGTAATCGGTTCAGCCGTAGCAGCTGGTGTACTTATATCACTGTTTCAATAATTTAATAATATTTAACTCTTGGAATGAATTTTCCAAGAGTTTATATTTTATTCATTACTTCGATAATAAGTGGAATTACATTATGACTTTTTGTTTTATCTATAAATCCATTAGCACCTAATACTTCAGCTTCTCTTTTGTTATTATTTCCTGTCATTGAACTATTTACTATAATTGGTATGTTTTGTGTTCTTGGGTCTTTTTTTAATGTTTGAATTACTGTAAAACCAGACATCTCTGGCATCTCTATATCTGTGATAATTGCAGGTATTATACTTTGCTCAGGCATAGAAAATATGTAATCAATAAGTTTTTTACCATTATCGAAAATTTTCATATCAATTTTTGAATTATTGAAAATTTGTATTAAATGTCTTTGTGCAGTTTTTGAATCTTCAGCAATAAGTACTGTTCCATTAAGAAGTTTTTGTGGTATTGCGATATCTTGTATATTTGATGGAGATTCAAGTACATCCACCATCGCTTGAGGTATTACCTCTGAAAGAAGTTTTTCATAATCTAGTATCAGACATAAACTACCATCCTCAAGTCTTGTGTCATTCATTACAACACCTTCATCTTTAAGTCTATAGCTATCTGGTGCATGCATCTCATTCCAATTTTTTTTGATAACTCTGTAAGCAGACATAATTCTCAAGCCTATAACTATTCCATTAAAATCGCATATCAATATATTTGATCTATGAAACTCATCTTTATTTAAATGAGTACCTAACCATAAGGGAAGATTTAAAATAGGAATTTGTAATCCACGAAGTATAATCGTTCCCTCTAGGAGATGATGGGCAGAAGGTATTTGAGTTAAAAAATGATTTTTTGCTTCAACAACTTCTCTTGTTTTAAAAACATTAATAGCATAGTAAGCAGAATCATCACTTTCGTTTATTCTAAAAACGAGTAATTGAAGTTCATTGTTCTTTGCTAAGTTTGTAGCTGCATCAACATTATCTAAAACAGACATTTTATACCTTTGTTTAAATATTCTTTAATGGTATCCAAAATAAAATGAAATATGCTTGAATGTTAAGTGATGTGCTGGTAAAATATATTTATATTTATAAAAAGGTAATTATTATGAAATTTATAACTCTTTTGTTTGTGTTTAGTACACTTCTTTTTTCAAAGGTTTATTATGCAAAGGTTGAACCCTACGAATTAAGAACAATCTCTTCGAATGTATCTGGTTTGGTTCTTTTTACTGATGAAGATATGATAGGTAAAAAACTATCTTCAAACTCTTATATTAAAATAGATTCTGAACTTGATGAAAAAGAATTAAAATCTATAAGTAGTAAGTTGATTTATTTAAAAAATACAGTTGATGCAAATGAAAAAGTGCTTAAAAACTTAGCAGAACTTTTAAAAAAGAAAAGAGTTAATTATGACAGGGTTAAGGTACTTAAAATTAAATCATCTGTTGAAAAAGATAGAGAGTTTTATGATTTAGTAAGTAGTGAAAATCAATATTTAAACACAATGAAAGAGATTAATAACTTAAAAATTCAAATAGCAGATTTAAAGTTAAGAAAAAATCATCTTCTTAGGTCTGTTAAGGATAAAAATCTTAAAGCTGAAGGTTTTGTACTTTATTCTATATCTGTTAAAGTTGGTCAAGTTGTTAGTATATCAGCACCATTAGCCCAAGTTGCTGATGTTTCAAGAGCAAAGTTGAGTATTTATTTAGATGAAGAGGATTTAGTTGGAATTAATCAAAAAGATATTTATCTTGATGGTGTAAAAAGTGAGTATAAACTCTCAAGAGTTCTAAATATAGCAGATTCAAAAAATATATCAAAATATATGGCTCAAATAATTATAAAATCACCAACTATTTTTTCTAAACTTATTGAAGTTGAATTAAAGTGAATTTAGAAACTGCTTGTCCACTTGATTGTTATGATGCTTGTGGTATTAGCTATGAAAATGGTTTGATAAAAGCAGTTGAAAATGGATATACTTCAGGTTTTTTGTGTCCTCATTTAAATCATTACCTTAAATTTTAAACAATTCAATCACCAAGATATAAGGGTGAAGAGGTTAGTTTAGAAAATGCACTTTTAAAATTAAAAGAGATGTTAAAAACATCTGAAAAAAATAAGATTCTTCACTATCGTGGTAGTGGAAACTTTGGTTTAATGCAAGAGGTGACAGATCATTTTTTTACCTCTTTTGGTGCAACTTTAACTGATGGAACTCTTTGTGATGGAGCAGGTGAAGCAGGAATAATAGAGGGGCGTGGTAGTAATAAAAATATGCCTTTATCAGAGATTGCTAAATCTGAAGTAGTGATTGTTTGGGGGAGAAACCCACATGCCACATCTTCTCATCTTTTACCACTTTTAAAAGATAAGATTATTATTGTTATTGATCCTGTAAAAACTAAACTAGCAAAAACTGCTGATTTACATATTCAAATAAAACCTCATGGTGATTTATCTTTAGCGATGATTTTAACTAGATTTCTATATATTGATGATAGTTGTGATGAAGAGTATTTAGAAGAGTTTGCTAGTGAATTTGAAGACTATTATGAGTTGACACAAAGTATAAGGATTAAAGCAACTCTTGATGAGATTGGTGTATCACTAGGTCAAGTTGGAGAGATTATAGAGTATGTAAAGGCTAAGAAAGTTGCAATAGTTTGTGGTCTTGGTGTTGGAAAATATAGTGATGGTGCTGATGTATTAAGAGCTATTGATGCTTTTGGAGTTAGTCTTGGTTTGTTTGGCAAAGAGGGGTGTGGAGTTGCTTATCTAGGAGATTCAAAAGAGGGAATCACTACACCATTCAACATAAAAGCCAAACGAATTTCAAAAGTAAATAGCGAGTTTTCAAATTATAAAACTGTTTTTATTCAGGGGGCAAATCCACTTTCTCAAATGCCAAATAGTACAAGAGTTAAAGAGTCTATCTCCAAAGTTGAAAATCTTATCTATTTTGGACTTTATGAAAATGAGACAAGTGAGATTGCTGATCTTGTAATTCCTGCTAAGAATTTTTTATCTAAAGATGATATTAGAACCTCATATTCTCATAATTTAATGATGAGTATGCCTAAGGTTACCGAGTCTAATATTGGTATAAGTGAATATGACTTAAGTGCTTCTTTATGTAAAGAGTTTGAGATAGAGTTACAAACTGAGGAATATTATTTAGAATATTTTAAAAATTTTTCTGTTTTAAATATGGATGGAATGTGGCATGTGGAAAATAGAGATGAGATACCATATAAAAATGGTTTTGATACACAAACGGGAGAGTTTTTATTTTTAGAAGAGTTTGATAAATTTACTGATATAAAAGATAAGTTATTTTTAATAACTCCAAAAAGTACAAAAAGTTTAAATTCTCAGTTTAAAAGAGAAAATAGTGTTTATTTAAATAGCTCTCATGGTTTTAAAAATAGTGAGATTATAAACATATTTTCGGCATGTGGAAGTGTAAAATTAAAAGTGAAAATTAATAATGATGTAAGAGAAGATTGTGTTTTGATTTATAGTGGTACTTTAGGTGTAAATAACTTAACAAGTTCAAAACATTCGCTTGATGGAAAATGTGCGATATATCAAGAAGAAAAAGTAGAATTATCTAAACTTTAGATATAATCTTATAAAAAATATGGATAAATTATGAATATACAAGAGTTAGATAAAAAATATGTTTTACCTACATATGCTAGAGCTGATGTAGAGTTTGTGAGTGGGAATAATGCTCGACTTACTGATGCTAATGGTAAAAATTATATAGATTTTACTTCTGGAATTGGAGTTGTTAGTGTTGGTCATGCAAACAAAAGAGTTAATGCTGTAATAACTTCTCAGATAGAAAATATTACTCATACTTCAAATCTTTATAATATTGCTCCACAAGCAAAAGCTGCTCAAAAAATTGTAGAAGCTAGTGGTTATGATATGCAATGTTTCTTTGGAAATAGTGGTGCTGAGGCAAATGAGGGTGCTATTAAAATCGCTAGAAAATATGGTGAGATTAATGGAGAAGTTAAAAAATATAAAATCATTACACTTCAACACTCTTTTCATGGAAGAACAATTACAACTGTAAAAGCAACAGGGCAAGAGTCTATGCATAACTATTTTGGTCCTTTCCCTGATGGTTTTGTTTATGCAGATAATATAGGGCAGATAGAATCTCTTTTAGATAATCATACTTGTGCTGTTATGATTGAACTTGTTCAAGGTGAGGGTGGAGTTCAACCCCAAGATAAAAAGGCAGTTCAAGATTTAGAAAAACTACTGAAATCTCGCGGTATTTTACTTATTGTTGATGAAGTTCAAACTGGTGGATATAGAACTGGTGAGTTCTTGGCATGTGGAGTTTATGGTATATCTCCAGATATTATAACTTTAGCTAAGGGTATTGGTGGTGGTGTTCCTATCGGTGTTGTTATGACATCTTTAAAAGATGTTTTTTGTGCAGGTGATCATGGTTCTACTTTTGGTGGAAACTATTTAAGTACGGCTGCGACTTGTGAAGTTATGGATATATTAAAAGAGCATAAAGAGAGTGGAGAGTTAGAAAAAACGATTAACTATTTTAATGAAAAGCTTGAAGAATTTTATAAAAACCATAAAGAGTTATTTACTCAAAAAGTTGGTATTGGTTTGATGTGTGGTTTAAGAGTTGTTGACGCAGATAGTTTGTCTAAAATTATTACAAATGCTAAAGAAAATGGTGTTATGGTTTTAAAAGCTGGGAAAAATACTTTAAGATTTTTACCACCACTTACAATTACAAAAGAGGAAATTGATGAAGGCTTT
>JAIOSY010000235.1 GCA_021107375.1 Sulfurimonas sp. | reverse complement strand
CAGCAAAAGTAATAGAAAATTCTCAAAGAGATATAAATATAGCATTTGTAAATGAACTGGCCATTATTTTCAATAAACTAGACATAGATACAAATGCAGTACTTGAAGCAGCTGGAACAAAATGGAACTTTTACCATTTAAGCCAGGACTTGTAGGTGGACACTGTATAGGTGTAGATCCATACTATTTAACACATAAAGCTCAACAAGTAGGATATAATCCTGAGATAATATTAGCAGGAAGAAGACTAAATGATAATATGGGAATATATGTAGCAAATCAAGTTATAAAACTTATGATAAAAAAAGGTCATAAAATTGAGGGTTCAAAAGTATTAGTACTTGGTATCACTTTTAAAGAAAATTGTCCAGATATTAGAAATAGTAGAGTTATAGATGTTATAGAAGAGCTAAAAGAATTTGGATGTGATATAACTGTATCTGATTATTGGGCAGATGAAAAAGAAGTAAAACAGGAATATAACTTAGAACTTAATACTGATGTTAATTATGATGATTATGAGGCTGTAGTTTTAGCTGTTGCTCATGATAAATATAAAAATATAAAACTAGATAATGATAATCAGATTGTTTATGATATTAAGTCTATTTTGGATGATAGTGATGGTAGGCTATAAAGAAAATGTATAGATACCTATATAAAAAGTACAATAAATATCTAAATAAATTAAGGATTTTAAATTTAAAGTTTATGGGGGCAAATATAGGGGAAAGCGTAAAATCATTTGGTAGATTTACGATATACAACCATGTTAACCTAACGATTGTTAAATGAGGATGTAGTAATAAATTGTAGAAATAGTGTATTAATAGGGGATTATGTTAGAATGTCCTAAAATATTCAGATTCATACTAGTAAGTTAATTTACTCTAAATTTCCTAGAAAGCATACAAGTGAACCTATTGTGATTGGAAATAATGTTTGGATTGCAAGTGGTTCTGTAATATCTAGTAGTGTTACTATAGGAGGTAATTCTATTGTAATGGTTAACAGTGTAGTTGTAGATAATATAGAAGCTAATTTTTTGTACGGAGGTATTCCTGCTAAAAAAATTAAAAGCTTATAAAATTTAGAGTTGCTTTATAGTTTAAAAGAATTTATACAATACTAGAAGGTTTAAAATGGATAAAAAGTTTAGAGTACCTAGAGTTTGGTCAAATAGAGAATTGGGAAAATTTGCTGGCTTATTTAATAGAAAAGTAGTCAATGTATCTGGGTGGAAAGATATAGATAAGGAAGGTAAAAAATACAAAGATTATTTTTCCAATACATCTGAATATTGGATTACAAACTATAAGGCTGAAGCAAGAGGATTTCAAGGAAATCAAAAGAATGAAATATTTTTAGATTTGGAAGAAGATTTAGATAGTACAATGTATGGAAAATTCAATGTTGTTTTTAATCATACTGTATTAGAACATATCTTTAATTTAAACAAAGCATTTGAAAATTTGTGTAAATTATCTGATGATATTGTAATTATAGTAGTACCATTTTTACAAGAACAACATGCTGATTATGGTGATTACTGGAGGTTTACACCACTTGCAGTTGAAAAACTTTTTATACAAAATAATTTTGAACTTTTATATATTAACTATAATGATGCAGAAGATGATTCAATATATATTTTTGCTATAGCAACTAAAACTAAAGACAAGTGGAAAGAGATAGGACAACATAAAGATAACCAATTATCTAATATTCATAATTTTATGTTGGGAACAAATATAATCAAAAATTCATCTTTATCAAAATTAAAATATAAAATAATGAAGTTATTTAATAGATATTAAGATATATGGCTTTTTATAATATATATTTAATTTGGTTTTAAAATAAACTCTAAAATGTTGTTCGCTCTAGATTTCCAAGTGAAACTAGATATAAAATCATTATGGGCATTATTTGCTATTTCAACTCTTGTATTGTTTTGATTTGCAAGTATTTGAATTGCTTTAACCCACTCTTCTATGTCTATATAAGAAACTAAAAGTGCATTATGATTATTTTGTAGAATTTCTCTTAGATTTGGAAGATCTGAACAAATAATAGCTTTTTTACTAGCCATATATTCAAATATTTTTAAAGGTGATTGATATAATCCCAACCTATTACCTTCCTCTGCTGTTTGATAGGGAGCCAATAGTATGTCACATAAATTTCTATATTGATAAGACAAGCTTGGTTTAATAAATCCATGAAATAATATATTTGTAGAAGATACTTTATTTTTCCAAAACAGTATATCTTTTTCATTTCCACCAACAACATGAAAGTCAAACTGAGGTAATTTATTTGCTAACTCTATAATAATATCAATCCCTCTACCCTTTAACAAAGACCCTATATATCCAATCTGCAATCTTTTCTTGTTGATATCTAGATTCGATGGTTTTATATTTATATCTATTTCATCAGCAGCATCATGTGCTATTAAAACATCAACTTTTCTAAAAGAAAAATCATTTAACATTATTTTATGTAAAGCACAGGATATTAATACTAATTTGTTTTTTTTATTACTTTGCATCAGTGTTTTAACTAACATATCATTAAACTTATTTTCTCCTAGTGGGGCATGCATTTCAAATACAGTATTTAGACTAGCTTTTTTAGCAAGATAAAAAGTTAAAATATCATCTCTCCCATAAATAACATCTGCCTGAAGTTTTTTTATTATATTAAAGCAACGGAAAGAATAAATTATTTTTTTTAAATATTTAATATTAGGAGAATATATTTTTTTTAATGTAAAATTTTCTTTAACACCGTAGTACTTAAATATATTATTTACATTTTTTTCTTCTAGCTTTTTTGTTCGTGGAGCTAAAAGAGTTACTTCGTGACCATTATCAGAAAATGCTTGGCACATCCTCATAATATGCATACTATTTGCTGTTCTTGATGGAAAAATAGATCTTGATACATATACTATTTTTAGTTTTTTAGAACCCATAAATTATATCCTTTGGGATTACTATTAGTTGATATATTTAAAAAGTTTCTTCAACACATAAAATATGTAAATCATAATAGAGTATTTTGTAATAGTATTTTATCAAATTTAACTAAAATTTGGAATAGTAAAATAGTAAAAAAAAGAATAATCAACTAATTCATTCATAAAGTTCAATTTGATTATGTTAAAATACTTAATTAAAATAAATATAGTTGTTTTATTTAGGAGTAGGCGTGTAATGTTGATAAAAACTTTACTAAAAATACAAGGAAAAATAAAATCAACTAACTTTTATATTTTCTATATATATTTATATATATTTATAATGCCGTGGAATTTTGTAAAATGGCAAATGGGTGTTTTTAGTATAGTTTTATTTATTTGGTGGATATATAAATTTAAATATACTATTTTTGAAAAACTTAAAAAAATCTATGAATTTAAACCTCTTGTTGTTTTGTTGTTATTTATTTTATTTACATATATCGCAAGTTTATGGAGTGATTCTATTACTGATGGTTTTAAGCATGTAAATAAATTTCATAAATATTATTTATTGATTATTCCAGTCTTGTTTACTTCATTAAGTCTTAAAGAAGCAGAAACAGCGTTAAAAGTTTTTCTTTTTAGTTTTGCTATTTACTCTATTTTTTCTCTTACAATATTCTTTGGTCTAATTTCCATAGTAGAAACAGGAAGTAATAGTGCAAATCCTAAAGGTATTTTAGCTTATGCAATATCTTCCATCTATATGGCAATAGGAGTAGGTAGTTCTCTGTATTTTATTTACAATAGTAAAGAAAAAAGAACAAAATTATTATTTATTGCAATAGTTTTATTGTGTTTATTCGCATTGTTTATAAACCAAAGTAGAACGGCACAACTTAGTTTTTTCTTAACTATAGTTACAATAGCTATTTTTTATGGATATCGACACATATTAAATTGGAAATTTTTATTAAGTGGATTATTTATAATAATAAGTATTATATATATATTCAATGCTACCGGAAAATATAAAAGATTTGTTAATGCTTATTTAGAGGCAGAGCAAGTATTTGTAGATAATACATATAAAGGAAGTTTTGGAGTAAGAATGTACTTTTATGTAGCTGGATATGAGGTTATTAAAGATAACTTTTTTTTTGGTATAGGACCAGAAGATAATATACAAGCATTATCTAATATACAAAGAACTGATGATAATTATACAAGTAGGAAAATATATATGTCTTATCATAGTCAACATCTAGATACCTTTACTAGATATGGCTTTGTAGGCTATCTTTTATTAATTGCAAGTGTATTATTTTTACTGTATAAATTAAAGAAAAATAGACTATATTACTTTTATGGATTATCCTTTTTTCTTATTACATTTTATGCATCTTTTGCAAATGT
>JAIOSY010000223.1 GCA_021107375.1 Sulfurimonas sp. | reverse complement strand
TGCTAATGTCAAAAAATATAGAGAAGAAAAAGGTCTTACTCAAATTCAATTAGCCTTAGAAATTGGACTGACTGGTGGTGCATATCTTGGTCGTGCCGAAATTAGAAAAAACAATCATCACTTCAATATTAAGCATATAGTGAAAATTGCTAAGGTTCTTGATATAGATGTATGTAAGTTCTTTGAGGCACTAAAATAGAATCAACATCTATTTTTAAATCCTGACTTATCTTAGATAGTTATTTAATATTTACAGAAATTTTAGAGTTTTGAATAAATGATGGTTTTAATATATAACTCAGAACTACCAGAATAACAAAAGAGTGTAAAAGTCTCTGTATTATTGGTAGTTATTGAAATAGTGGTTTAGCTAAGTCTAACTCTTACAGATTGTTCATGAGCAGTTAAACCTTCTGTTTTTGCGATTAAAGCACACTCTTCACCAATTTCATTTATAGCTTTTTTACTAAATGAAATTATAGAAGTTTTCTTCATAAAATTTTCAACTCCAAGTGGAGAATAAAACTTTGCTGTCCCACCTGTTGGAAGAGTATGATTTGGTCCTGCTACATAATCACCTATTGCTTCAGGAGTGTAATGACCTAAGAAAATTGCTCCTGCATGTTTTATAAGTGGCAATAATTCAAATGGAGAATTAGTTGCAACCTCTAAATGTTCTGGTGCTATCTCATTCATTAAATCTATCGCTTCTTCCATAGTTTCAGTTACAATTATCGCTCCACGCTCCTCGATAGACTTTCTAGCTATCTCTTGACGAGGAAGTTTAACTAACCAGTTTTCTATCTCTATTTTCACTTCATCTGCAAGTTTTTGTGATGGAGTAATTAAAATAGAACTTGCCATCTCATCATGTTCAGCTTGAGAAAGTAAATCTATCGCTAAATGGTTTGCATTTGCACTATCATCAGCAAGAACACCTATCTCACTTGGTCCAGCTATCATATCTATATTTACATCACCAAAAACCATTTTTTTTGCAGTTGCTACAAAAATATTTCCTGGTCCTGTTATAACATCAACTTTAGGGATACTCTCAGTTCCATAAGCCATAGCAGCGATGGCAGATGCACCACCAACCTTATAAACATGCTTAACACCACAAAGATGACAAGCAGCTAAAAGAAGTTCATTTACTTGATTTTCAGGAGCAGGTGTACATACTACGATGTTTTCTACACCTGCAACTTGAGCTGGAATAACATTCATCAAAAGTGAAGATGGATACGCAGCTTTTCCTCCTGGGATATAAAGACCTGCACTATCAACTGGAGTTACTTTTTGACCTAAAATAGTTCCATTTGATTCATCATCAAACCAAGATTTTGGTTTTTGTTTTTCATGATACACTTTAATTCTATTGTATGCTGTATGAAGAGCTGATTTTAGTTTTTCATCAAGATTATCATAGGCTTTACTCATCGACTCAGTTGAAATTTTCAAATCACTATCGGCATGTGGAGTCCAGTTATCAAACTTTGAAATATGCTCTTTTAAAGCCTTATTTTTATCTACTTTTATCTCATTTATTAAATTTCCAACAATAGAACTAACATTATCTATATCCATTTTACCACGACCTAGCAGTTCTTCAAAATTAGACTTAAAATTAGTATCTTGAGTATTTACAAAAATCATTTTTTATCTCCTTTTACTTTTTTCTCCTCTGCTTTTACTTGCTCAAGCATACTTAACATCATATCAGCAGTTGGTGGCCCTTTTATAGGAGAATAAATTATGTCATGATTTGGGACCAAAAACCACAAAGTTGGAGTAACACCAGTATTTAACTCTTTAGGAACAAAGTCATTTACAGATGAATCAGTAAAACTCACATAAGCTATAACAGAGATAAAATCTTTATTTAATGCTTTTATAACTCTACTATCACCTAATGTCTTTTTAGCCAATTTCGTACATGGTGGACAATTTTTATTTGACATTATGAAAAGCAATGGTTTATCTGCCTTTTTAGCTTTTGTTATTCCATCATTGTAATCTTTTGCCCAATTTATCTCTGTAGCCACTGATGATGAAACAATAAGTATCATCATTAATATAATATTTTTAAACATGTTTTTTTACCTTTTTTAAAATCTCTTTTGTACATTCTAATGCACTTTTACCATCTACATTTACAACTATATCAGCTAATTCTAAATACTCTGGTCGTCGTTGTTTATAAAGTTCTTTTGCTTTTTTCAAATCACTTAAAAGTGGTCGTTTTTTTAGTTTCTTTGTAGCATTTGGATGCTCTTTTATTCGCTTTATAATGGAGTCAAATGGTGAATCTAAAAGAACTATTGTACCTATTTCTTTTAGATTTTTTACTTTATAAAAACCACCACCTGTTGATATTAAAGTATTTTTAACACTTTTTTCAAGCCAAAGTGAAACATCTTTTTCAAGTTTTCTAAAATATACCTCACCCTCATCTTCAAAAATCTTCTTGATTTTTTTATTTTCCATACTCTCTATTAAATCATCAGTATCAATAGCTATGTAGTTTGAATTTTTAATAACTTCTCTAGCTACACTACCCTTTCCAACACCCATAAACCCAATTAAAATAATATTATTCATATGTACTCATATCAAAATCTGGTTTAGACTTCAAAGTTTTTTTATAAATAAGTATAGGTGCAAGAATATTAATCTCTAAAATAATCATACTTACACAAAAACTAACTGCTGATACTTTTAACAAATATGGCATATAAAAAGAGAAAATAAAACCAATAATAGCTGCTAAAAATAAGACAAATTGAATTTTTGCTAAGTTTTTATTTACCATCTCATTTATAGTTGGAATACTCATATATCCTAAACCATTTAGATGGAACCAAACAAGAAAAGGGATTATTTTATATATCATTCCAATCATTATCGAGATTATAAAACCACCACCTATTAAAATAGCAACCATTACGATATATTCATGTTTAAAATATTCATCAAATATCCAAAGGAAAGATCCTAATGTTAAAAACACACTAGCACTTCTCCAATACCAAACAGTTACATCACTTATTGGACGGCGACGCTTAGAGAGTTTAATCCAAACAGTTGTAGAAAATGCCCAAAAGAACATTGCTATCCAAGATTTAGCAAAAAGAGTATAATCTTCTTTAAAAATAGAAAGAAAAAACCATAAAAATAGCCCAGTAGAGATAAGCCAAACAACTCTTTTTTTACAAAAACTTTTAAATTTTGGTGCTACATAAAACATTGGTAAAACCTGAAAAGCTACACCGATAATCAAAATTCCAGCAAATCCAAAAACAGCCCAAACACTATGAATATTTGCAACTATAAGCTGATACTCAGATATATTTTCACCAGTATAGCCGAGAAGTAAAAATACTCCCATAAAAACAATAATTGTAGCAAAGACTATACTGGTGCTAATTGCTTTTACCGTTGCAGTAAAGTTATTAACACTTTTTAAAGCGATAGCCATAGAGCCTAGCATCATAAGAAAACCACTGCCTAAACCAAATGAAGATAAAAAGATAAAAAAATCATTATCTTTATATAACCCGATAATCATTGAGATAATACCAAGTAAAAGAAGATAAAAAGAGTATTTAGATACAAAGGAAACATTTGGCATCCTTGCACCTACTAAAACTGGTAACATTTGAGTTAAAGCACCAAGCATAATAAAACCTAAAAAACCTATTGTAATTACATGAGTAATAACAATAGACTCCATAGAATATCTACTCATTAAACTTGCACTATCACTAAAATAAATTAAAATACCTGCGATAAGTCCAAAAATAGGTGCTGCAATAAAAAATCTAACTGGGGCAGATATTGGTGGTGCTTGATCTACTGAAAGTCCATCTAGTTTCATAAAAAACTCCTAATGCTCTGTTTTCATAGAGGTCATCATATCAACAATATCATCAGATTCTGCATTTAAATGTTGTTGCATCATCGGATAAAGCATCTGTTCCTCTTTCATATTGTGTTGTTGTAATAAAATCATAAGAGTTTCACTATACCCAAAAAACTTATCTTTATTGCCAGACTCTAATGAACCTAACATATTTTTCATTAAAGCTCTCATTTGAGTATGTTCATGTTTCATCATTTGAGTTGGACCCTCTACCATTCCAGTCTTTTCTTCAAACTTAGGAAATACAACTCTTTCCTCTATTTGAAAATGATGTTCCGTAGCTTCTATAAACTCTTTACATAATACTTCTGTTTCTTCTAAAGATATATTTGCTGTTTCTTCCATTTTTACAAACAAATCATCACACTTAGTATGTTCTGTGCTTAAATATTCTTTAATATTACTCATTTCATATGCCCTTAAATAATAATTTTTGTATTATATATAAATAATATAAATTTGGGGTTATTTTATATATACTATTAAAAAATTATTTTTTACTAAGGAACTACTTTTATGATAGATAATTCAGAATTTAAAATATTAATTATTGATGATGAAATTTTCAATATTGAAGTTATTATAGGCTTTTTAGAAGAAGAAAATTACAATCTATTCTATTCTACCCATCCAAGAGAAGCTTTACAAAAAATATATGAAGAGAACTTTGATCTTATTTTACTTGATATAAATATGCCTGATATAAATGGCATAGAAGTTTGCAGACGGATTAAAAATGATGATGCTTCAAAAAATATTCCTGTAATTTTTCTAAGTGCCTTTAGTGATACAAAAACTATTACAGATAGCTTTGAAGCTGGTGGAGTTGATTACATAACAAAGCCATTTAACGGACTTGAACTTATTGCAAGAGTTAAGACACATATAGAACTTAGAAAGTATATAAAAGAACTTCAAATTAAACAAGAAAAACTTGCTCAAATAGTTGCAACTGATACTCAAACGGGTTTACCTAATCGATTAAGATTTATCTCCATTATAAAAAAAGAAACCTCTAAAATAAAATCAGATCCAAGCAGACTTAGCTTAGGATATATAAAAATTGATAATCTTCAAAAGATAAATGCACTCTACGGATATAAAAATGGTGATAAGGTTATAACAAAGATTGCACAGATATTTAAAAAAAATATAAAAGAAAATTATACAATTGCAAGAATCTTTGGTTCTGAACTTGTAATTTTAATGCCAGACACATCACTAGAAGCAGCTGGTTCATTAGTTAAAAAGCTACTAAACCTTGTTCGTAAAACTAAATTTGTAAGTATTAAAATGAGCTGTTCAATAGGTGTTGGTGAATATAATTTAAATGAAGAGTATGAACCGTTTATGCATAGAGTTGAAAAACTAATGAAAGATATAGATAATGATGGTGGGGATATGATTTCTGGAATCATCGCTTAAGTTAAATACTTACTTATTTGTTATATAAACAACTTTTTACTATAATATATCTTTAAAATATAAAATATGGATAAATTATGAAAAATAAAAAATATATAACCCTTGGTTTTGCTTCGATTACTGTTGCTTTGACTTTATTGTTCTCTTCAAATCTTTTTGCACAAACAGATGAGGAGAAAGATAAATCTGAATTATCAAGACTTCAATCTTTAGCAAAATTTACTAAAGTAATTAGTATGGTTGAAGAATATAATGTGGATGAATTAACAATAGAGGAGTTAATGGACAAAGCCTTGGAGGGGATGCTTAGTAACCTTGATGCACACTCTAACTATCTTACTAAAAAAGACTATAAAAAACTAAAAGTTCAAACAAAAGGTGAATTTGGTGGGCTTGGAATTACCGTTGGAGTTAGAGATGGCGCTTTAACAGTTATTGCTCCTATTGAAGGTACTCCTGCTGATAAAGCTGGTCTTAAATCTAGTGATATTATTTTAAAAATAGATGATAAATCAACACTTGGGATGACAATTGATGAAGCGGTAGCTATCATGAGAGGTAAAGTGGGTACTCCGATTGATTTAACAATAGTAAGAAAAGGTGAAGTAAAACCACTCTCTATCCATATTATTAGAGGTATCATATCTATTCAATCTGTATATGCGAAAACGATAAGTGATAACACCCTATATATCAGAGTCACAAATTTTGATCAAAAAGTAGCTAAAGATGTAACAAAAGAGATAAACAAGAAAAAAACAACCACAAAAGGGATTATTCTTGATTTAAGAAATAACCCAGGTGGACTTCTTGACCAAGCAGTTGATTTAACTGATCTTTTTATTGATTACGGAAATATAGTTTCTCAAAAAGGAAAAAACAAAGCAGATGATAAAATATACTCTGCTTCTGCTAATTCAACGATAACTAAAGTGCCTATGGTTATCCTTATAAATGGTGGAAGTGCAAGTGCGAGTGAGATTGTTAGTGGAGCGTTACAAGATCATAAAAGAGCAATTCTTTTAGGTGAGAATACTTTTGGTAAAGGTAGTGTTCAAGTTGTTCTTCCAATCACTAAAGAAGAGGCCATTAAACTTACTATTGCAAGATATTATCTTCCAAGTGGTAGAACGATTCAAGCAGTTGGTGTTAAACCGGATATAGAAGTTTTTCCAGGTGAGGTAAAAACTCGTAAAAATGATTTTGCGATAAAAGAGGCTGATCTTAAAAAACATCTTGAAGAAGAGTTAGAAAAAGTTGATGGTAAAAAAGAGATAGATAAAGCAGAGGACAAAGCAAAAAAAGATATAATCACGCCAGAGATGCTAAACAAAGATATTCAGCTAAAAACTGCTGTTGATATTTTAAAAGCTTTAGTAATAACAAAAGGATAGGACAAGCATGGAAAAAAGAGAACTACTTTACGAGGGAAAAGCTAAAAGACTTTTTCTAACAGATGATGAGAACTTAGTAATTTCAGAATTTAAAGATGATTTAACAGCTTTTAATGGTGAAAAAAAGTCTAGTGAATCTGGGAAAGGTGCGTTAAATAATAAAATTTCTACAGAACTATTTAAACTTCTTGAAGCAAATGGAATTCAAACTCACTTTGTAAAAATGTTAGATGACAACCACATGCTTCATACTAAAGTTGATGTTATTCTAATCGAAGTTATCGTTCGTAATATTGCAACTGGTAGTTTAACTCGTAATCTAGGAATTGAAGATGGGAAAATCCTCCCTTTTACTTTAGTTGAATTTGACTACAAAGATGATGATTTAGGTGACCCTAAGCTTAATGACCAGCATGCTCTTATCTTAGAACTAGTTGAGTATCAAGATGAGCTTGACAAACTTCGTAGAATGGCAAGACAAGTTAATGATATTCTTCGTCCTTATTTCTTAGAAAAAGGTCTTAACTTGGTTGATTTTAAACTAGAGTTTGGAAAAGACTCAAATGGAAATATTATCTTAGTTGATGAAATTTCACCTGACAACTGTCGTTTTTGGGATGTAGAGAGTGGCGAAAAGATGGATAAAGATAGATTCCGTCAAGGTCTTGGTGGGTTAACAGTAGCTTACGAGCAAGTTTTAAATAGAATATTAGGAAAATAACAATTATGACAACAGCAATAGTAAATGTATCTTTAAAAGCAGGCGTATTAGATTCTCAAGGTAAAGCAGTTCACCACGCACTAGACTCTCTTCATTTTGAGGGTGTAAGTGATGTCCGTGTTGGTAAACAAATCGTTTTAAAACTAGACACTGACAATAAGACTAAAGCTATGGCTGAAGTTGAAAAAATGTGTGAAGAGATTTTAGCAAATACTGTAATCGAAGATTATGAGATAGAGCTAGTATAATGAAAGTTGTAATTCTTCAATTCCCAGGAACTAACTGTGAATATGATACTCAACATGCATTTGAAGAGTTAGGTGCTACAACTGAAATTATTTGGCATAAAGCAGAGTCTATCCCAAGTGATACTAATCTACTTGTTGTTGCTGGTGGATTTTCGTATGGTGACTATCTGAGAAGTGGTGCTATTGCTAGATTTTCTCCAGTTATGAAAGCTGTAACTGAGTATGCAAATAATGGTGGAAAAGTTTTAGGAATTTGTAATGGTTTTCAAGTTCTAACAGAAGCTGGATTACTTCCAGGTGCATTAAAAAGAAATAACAACTTACACTTTATCTCTAAACATCATCATCTAAGTGTTGTAAATAATGACAATGACTTTTTAAAAGAGTTGGCATGTGGAGATGTTGTAAATATTCCAATTGCACATCATGATGGAAACTACTTTATAGATGCTGATGGACTAAAAGAGATTGAAGCTAATAAGCAAGTTCTTCTAAGATATACAGATGAAAATGGTGATATAAGCAATCCTAATGGTAGTGTAGAATCTATTGCTGGTGTTTGTAACAAAGATAAAAATGTATTTGGTCTTATGCCTCATCCAGAGAGAGCAATGGAATCACTTTTAGGTTCTGATGATGGTGTAGCTATGCTTCAAGGTTTTTTTAAATAGTGAAAATACTACTCTTCTTAACTTTATTAATTTTTTCTACACTTAGTGCGAATAAAGTTCTCTATCTAAGCTATGAAAAGATACCACAAAGAGTTATTAAGGGTGAGATATTTTCTATCACAGTCAAAACTATCTCAACAGTAGAAAACTTTAGAGATATAGAATATAAATTTTCAAACCATAATGGGGTTAAACCTTTGAGCCTCATTCCAGACAGAGAGATAAAAGGGAATTTTTATTTTGAAAAATTTTATTTTTTAACTACAAAAAATAAAGCTAAACTGCCTGATATTAATGTTAAACTTATTGCTGATACAGAGTTTGAAGAAACACTACTAGTTGGTCCAAAATTAAATGTTGTCACTTTAAATCCTAAAAAAAACTTTTCTAATATTATTGCCAATTCTTTTGAACTAACTGAATATAAGACAACCGCTTTTGATACAAAACACAATATTATAATATTTACTGCAAAAGCAGAAAATTCTGATTTATCCAGTTTAAAATTTCAAAATGTTTTTAAACAGGGGATAGAATCTATAAATAATTCTTACTTTGAAGCTAAAGTAACTTATTTTTTAGTTCTAAATAAAGACCTTGAACAATTTTCTTTTACATATTTTAATCTAATTAAAAACAAATTTACTAAAATTACTATACCTATTATCGTTGATGATGATAGCGTTACAACGCAAACTGATTTAAAACCAAAAAACCAATCTAAAGAGAGATTAAAACTTACTATAGCAGTCAGTTTACTAGCACTTATCCTTATTTTTGCAATATGGAGAAAAAAATATATATATTTAATATTAACCTTAATTCCACTAATTTATATATTTTATATTTCAAAACCAATAAAAGATATTTGTATAAAACAAGGCAGTAATATACATCTACTTCCTGTTAATAATGGAACTATATTTGAGACAACACAAACTCAATGCTATTTACCTAACGAGGGTAAAGCTAAAGGTTTCACAAAAGTGAAACTAAAAGATGAAAAAATTGGATGGGTGAAAAATGAAGATACTTGCTCATATTAGTTGGCTTATTGCAACAACAATAATTTTGGCCTCTTTGGCACTCTCTATCATACTATACCCTATTTTACCTCGACCATATGCTCGTAAAATATCATCTTGGGTTATCCGTTTAACAACTTTTTTTACCGTAGAGATAAAGGGTAAAGAAGACCCAGCAGCCCAAATGTATCTTATAAATCATCAAAGTGATTTAGATATCTGCGTAATGGAAACTATCTCAAAAAAAGATCTTTCATGGGTTGCTAAAAAAGAACTGTTTGATGTTCCTTTTTTTGGTCTTGCTATGAGTATCCCTGAAGACATTCCCATCGAAAGACAGAGTAAAACATCACTCATTAGACTTTTGAGAAACTCTAAAGATAGATTAAATAAGGGTAGAGTAATTACTATGTTCCCAGAGGGAACTCGCTCTACAACTGGAAAACTACTATCTTTTAAAAGTGGTGCAAAAGTTGTTGCTGATAAGTATCAACTTAAGGTTCAACCAATAGTTTTTATGCAAACAGCTAAATTCTATGATATTAAAAAATTCTATTATAAACCAGGACGAGTAAAGGTTATATTTCTTGATTCATTTATTGCTGATAAAAATGATAAGGAATGGCTAAGTAATTTAAAAATAAAAATGCAAAAGGTATATGACAATGAGTTGGCAAACAATCCTAGCAATAGGTAGTGGTGGATTTATTGGAGCAGTTTTAAGAGCCTACTTTAACGGTTTAATTTCGCATAAACTTCCACATGATTTACCTTATGGAACTCTTGGTGTCAATCTCATCGGTAGTTTTTTAATGGGTGTTTTGATTGCCTATTTTATGTACACAACAATGTTTTCACTTCATACTAAATCATTTCTTTCTACTGGTATTTTAGGAGCATTAACAACCTATTCAACTTTTGCAATAGAGAGTTTTTTGCTTCTTGAGGGTGGTCATATATTTTTAGCACTAACAAATATCTCACTAAATGCTTTTGGTTCTATTTTTATGGCAGGAAGTGGATTTTACACAATAAAATATTTTTTAAAATAGTTTTAAACAAACTATAAATTTATAAGTATATTCCAAGTGCACTATAGATATAATTTTTAAACAATAAAGGGTTATATTAATGATAGAAGATTATGATTGGGATATATACGAAACATTTAAAGAGCAATTAGATTCACAACTTCCACATATTGAGTATCACATATTAGTACTTGAGCAAAAAGATTTAGTTTCTGACTCTTTAAATGAATTATTTAGATACTTTCATTCATACAAGGCTACTAGTGCATATTTATCTCTTACCCCTTTATACGACATTGTATGTAAAACAGAAACTGTACTTAGCTCTTTAAGAGAAGAAAAAAACATAGTTCAAAACTCCATTATAGCATGGTTACTTCAAATAAAAGATAAACTAAGGGAGTGGTCACAAGAGATGGAGGATAGAGAGAGAAATCTTTCTCCAGTTCCACAAAAACTTTTAAATAAAATTAAAATAACAAACTCCTACATTAATCCAAAAGATAAATTAAAAACACTATCAATTTTATATATGGATAAAAATATTGCAAGAGCAAAAAAAGTCGTACCTTTTCTAAGAAAATTTACACCTAGTGTAAAATATAGTTCTGAGAGTGATCAGAATAATACTGTACTTAATATGAATCCATATGATATAATTATTACCAATCTTGATAAAGAAAATCATTCTATCATAAGCTTTTGTAAGCAAAGCTATCCTGATATTCCTATAATAGCCATCTTCAATAAAATCAGCACAGTGTGTTCAAAAAAATTGATTAAGAATGGCATCAGTCATGCTATAACAAACCCTCTAAATGGTAAGATTATAGAAAGAGAGTTAATTTCCATAGCCAAAGTATTTTATTCTTCTAGAAATATTTTAATTAACCACAAAAAAATACATGATTTTATTCAGACTTTAGAGCCACTTCCAAATACAATTTTTAAAGTTATGCAGATATGTGATGATGAAGAGATACCAATAAAAGATTTAATAAAAGTTGTAAAAACTGATCCAATAATTACTGCTCATATATTAAATATTGCAAACAGTCCTATATACGGTTCAATAGAGTTAAAAACAATTGATCAGGCTGTTACAAAGTTTGGTAAAAGAGTTGTAAAAGCTCTTTGTATGAGCGGTATGTATCAATCTTTAGGTTCAATCGACCTCAGTGCATACGATATTAATGAAGAGATTTTTTCAACCGTTGCCATGACTAGACTATCATTAATGCTGAAATGGTATTCAAAAATCTCCATTTCAGATTTATCAGTTTTATCTTCAACAGCACTTATGAGTAATATTGGTCAACTGCTTATCTCTAAAGAGTTAATAGAGATACATCAAGATGATAGATTTCAAGAACTGTGTACTGCTTTTGATATTCAATATGCTGAAGAGTCTACAGTCCATACCACAACCAATCAGATTAGCTCACAAATTTTAAACTACTGGAAACTTTCAAAAGATATTGTAGATGTAATATCATACAGTGATAATCCTCTAGAATCTCCAGAAGAATTAAGAAAATTAAGTGCAGCAAACTGTATTGTTTGTAAACTTATAGATGTAAAAGGTAATATACTATCAGATATTCCAGATGAGATACTAGCAATGATGGATACTTATGGATTTGATCCTGCACCACTTAATAAAGCACTAAAGTCTCTTAAATAACGATTATCTCATCTGCACACCACGAAGCCAACTCCATATCGTGTGTGATTAAAAGCATCCCCATGGTATCAAGATTTTTCATAAGCATTCTCATAACTTCTAGCTGAACAACATTATCAAGTGCAGATGTAGGCTCATCTAAAAGTAACAAATCTGGTTTCATAAGCATTGCACGAAGAATAGAGGCTCGCTGAAGTTGTCCTCCTGAAAGTTCATGTGGAAGTTTTAATAAAAGTTCATAATCAAGATTAATTAACTCTAAAATAGATTTTAGTTCATCAATCGGGGAAACATCCTTAATCTGATTTAAAAGGGTGTAACTAGGATGAAAAGAGCTATATGGATCTTGAAATACTTGTGAACAATAACCAGAATTTATCTCACCTGAAAATGGCTTTAGATTATTAAGTATTAACTCAAAAAGTGTACTTTTACCAGCCCCACTAGCTCCTACTATCGCTTTTATCTCACCTTTTTTTAGACTAATTGAAAAATCCTTAAAAAGTAAAAACTCTTTTGTATAGCCAAAAGATAAATTTTTTACTTCTAATATATTACTCAATCTCTAGCTCTTAGTTAATGCCAAGTATAGTTTTGTAAGTTCTTTGTAAAGAGCATCTGGTTTAATATCGCTATTTTCTTCCCATACTCTTTTCATAACAACATTATCCTCTTCACCATCCCATACTTTAATATATGAACCATCTTTATAACCATTATCTTGACGAAATTGATTTAAAATGTTTTTTCCAACATAAAGTCTATATAGTGTTTCTAAATTTAATCCACTCATAACAACTAAATCAAAAAACTCAGTTATAAGATCTTCAGTATTTAGGATCTCTTTAGATAAAGATAAAAGCATAATATTTTCCACTTTAGAGATTACATTATCTTGAGTATCAAACACTTTAGTCTCTTTATCAATAGTATTAAAACTATCTAATTGAGAAATATTAATAGCTAAATCTTCTATACCACCTTTTAAATTTTGTGAATAGTTTTCGATAGCAAGTGAGATTATAAAATGCCAAACATCAATAACCTCTATTTGTAGATTATCCCAATCTGGTTCTTTATTTATACTTTTCCAGTGTTTCCAAGAAAAAGAATCAACCATTTCAGCACATTCCATATAAATCCATCTCTTCCAGTTTATAACCTTACCATTTTTGGTAATACCCTTAACCCAAGCCTCACCATTTGTGGCATCATTAAGCTGAGTTTGAAGTTGTAACATTAATAATATTTTATCCATAGAAGAATCTCTTTTTAATTTAATTTATTTATTGTATCTAAATATGATAAACTTCCAATTATGAAAAGAATTAACTGTAGAAGATGTGAATATTATTTTGTAACTTGGAAGCCAAAACAACCTCATGGATGTAAAGCATATGGTTTTAAATCTGCCCAAATTCCTTCGC
>JAIOSY010000229.1 GCA_021107375.1 Sulfurimonas sp. | reverse complement strand
GGATTTTTGAAATATCTACTATCCGTTTTTGAGTTAATTCAAGATCTGAACTTCTTGGATGATGAAGAGTTAATAAATCTGCAAAAGGTAAAGTTTTAGCGCTTCAAAAATAATCTCTTGGAAAAACTTCATTTTTTACAAACATCCCCTTTTCCCCAGCCATCTGTTTTGTACGCTCTTTAGCACTACTGTTATCTATATTTGGTTTTGCCATTAAAGTTGTAGTCAATCCTACAGCTAAACTTAGTGTTAATATTTTCATCATTTTATTTTTCATATTTTTTTCCTATTTTTATTTTTTGTTTTCCACATGCCATGGCATGTGGGTTAATTTACTAAAAGTAAAATCTTGCACTTCTATAAAATTTACTTATATTTTTGCATATTGTAACAATAACTGATATCAATCTTCATTTATCATTTCTTTATAACAAAGAATAGAGGCATATTTATTTTATAAAATATGGACTAATCTCTTCAATCCATTTAACTATTCTTTCATTAGTTAATTCACTCTGATTATCTTCATCAAGCGCTAAGCCTACAAACTCACCATCTCTTATGGCAGTAGATTCTTCATAATTATAACCATCAACTGACCATGAACCAACTACTGTTGCTCCTTTTACAATAACCTCATTGTATATAGTTCCCATAGCATCTAAAAAGTTATCACAATACTCTTCTTGATCACCAAGCCCAAATAGGGCTACAATTTTATCTGAAAAATCTGTTTCGCTAATATTTTGAAAGAAATCCTCCCAATCATCTTGAAGTTCACCCTCTCCCCAGGTTGAAACACCTATTATTATATATTGGTATTCCTCCATTGCATCATTAACACAATCAGCTACATTATGCAGAACTATCTCTGCACCACTCATATTTGCTGCTATAGTTTTTGCTACATCTTCCGTATTACCAGTCGAACTGGCATAAAATAATCCTATCTTTGACATTACTTTTCCTTTTTTATTAAATATCTACAGTTTCACTTCTAAGCCAACATAAAAATATCTTCCAACAGTTGAACCAATGGCATCATCAACATCAGCATTAAAAAGGTTATCTACACCTCCATAAACTTTAAGATTCTTATTTATATGATAAGAACTTATCGTATCAACTGAATTATAACTATCAATTACTGCATCTCTTTTAGATTCTTGTGGTGTTCCACTATTGATAATTTCTGTAAAAGACTGCTTACCAGTATGCTTAATGAATACACCCATTGAAAAATCATTATTTATTTGATAGTCAAGATTTACACTAAGCATTCTCTCTGGTTGAAATGCTAAATTCTTTCCATTACTTTTATTTTTAGTTCTTAGTTCTACCCAAGAAAATCCACTATACAAATTATCTAAAATCTCATAATTTAAAGAAGCTTCTATCCCTTTTGTTTCTGCTTTAGCAATATTTTCATAAGTAAAATATTTATCTTTTTTTACACTGGCTATTTGATTGTCAATATAATTTAAAAATAGTGCGGTAGAGTAGGAAATTTTACCGTTTCTACCACTTAAACCTAATTCATAAGCATTTGTAAATTCAGGCTTTAAATCATATGATGGTTTTCCTAAATTTGCATCAACAGTTAATGCACCTCTTTGTGTACCTTTTGATGTTGTTCTATAAACATATAATTCTTTGGTATCTGGTGCTCTATACCCTTGTGCAAAATTTGCTCTTACATTTAGCAAATCTGAAAAATTCTTAATAATTCCAAATTTAAAAGTTGTTTTATTTTCAACATCACTAATATCATCGTATCTAAAACCTGCGATAACATTTAAAGTATCTTGTATTTCCCATTCATCTTGTAGATAAACTGATTTATGTTCAACTTTTTGAATTCCATCGGGAAAAACAAAAGAATCTCTCTCTTCTTTTCTTTGTTCAACTCCTCCTGTTAAAAGATGACTTTCATTAAGTGCATAATTTAGCATAGCTTCTATCGTTTTAATATCTATCTCTATTTCCATTTTTGTAGCTTTTGTAGCTTTTTCATTTGCAAACCCTAAATCTTCCCATTTTTCTGAAGTTGCAGTAGAGAATTTTTTATACTTACTTTGATAACCTCGAAGCGTTAGTGTTAAATCATCATTTATATGAGAAACTATATCAAGACCAACATCTAATCTTTTGTTATTTTCTTTTGTATTTATTGGAAGATTTGTTAGTTTTATAGGTTTATTTTGATTATTTTTATAATTTGATTTACTAAATGCTGCAAAATAAGTTCCTTCCCTTTTCTCATTAAAAGCATTAAATTCTGCACCTATTACCGTGTTGTTCATAATCTGATAATCAACCCTAGCCCCATAAGTAAAAATCTCACTATCATCTCTAAAAGTTATATCTTCGTCGTAGTAAATATCCTGAACTTTACCTTGTGTTTTTGGATTTTGCGACGGTTTTTTCATATCTGATGGTTTTTTTGCTGCTATATAAACATTGGTATCCTCTCGTTGAATATATGGTTTAGTAGTTGCATAGTTACCATATACTGAATATTTAAATTTATCAATGCTAGATTTAAGAACTAAACTGATGTCATTCTTTTGTCCTTCACCATCAGCATTTTGCCCATATTGAATTCCAAAATTAATATCTGTTTTACCATCCTTAGGTTTTCTTGTAATAATATTTACCACACCCCCAGCAGCATCTGAGCCATAAAGTGTACTCATAGGACCTTTGATTATTTCAATTCTCTCAATTTGACTTGCTGGAATTCTATTTAAATCATAAGCTTTTTTAAACTCCGTTGCCACTCGTCTTCCATCTATTAGAACTAAAGTTCCTTTTGCATTAATACCTCTTATAGATATTGCTGATTTAGCTTGTCCTGAAGACCCAGGACCACCTGAATGTTGCATCCAAACTCCAGGAACTCTATTGATTATATCTTTTAAAGATTTTCCACCAATTTTATCAATATCTTCTCTTGTAACAACTTCTATAGAAGCCGCAATACCATCTATACTTTTAGCTGTTTTTGTTGCTATACTTACAACCTCAATAGCTTTCATATCTTCTGCCCCATAAACAGAAGAACTCATCAATAGTGTTAATAACACACTATGTCTAATTTTTTTCACTTTACCCTCCATATATGATTACAATAATCAATATCATTAAATAAATATTTTTAATTTAAAATACCAACTAAATAAGAATATATACTTATTTAGTTGATATTTATATTCTTAATTTAATCTCTTAAACTAAATAATATTTACATGCTGCATTATCTCTTCTTTTTTTGTTTTTAGAAATTTATTTATTTTTTCAAAATCTTCTTTAGGAGCTTTTTCTTTGTATAATTCAATACATTTCAACTGAATTAATGAAGCATCTATTTTTAGAGTTGCTATCTCTTTAAGAAGCTTTACAATTTGTTTATGAGTTCCTTTTTTTAATGACAATTTAAAAACTTTACTTTCTAGCTTTTTAACTTTTTTCATTATTGGTTTAAGCATTGGCATAATGATATCTCTTATCTCATCTGCAGCCTCAAAAGATTTATCACTTAATCCTAATTCTGCTCCATGTATGCTAACCGTTCCAACATATCTTGGCATCATTTGAGATACAAATACAGCTCTAACTGGAACACTATATCCATCTGCTGATAATGTCGTAGCACTACCAAAAGATAAACCAATCACTACCATTAACATTTTCATCATTTTATTTTTCATATTTTTTTCCTATTTT
>JAIOSY010000269.1 GCA_021107375.1 Sulfurimonas sp. | reverse complement strand
TGGAAAAAAAGGCTAGGTTTTAAAGAGGATGAAAAACCTGAATATATAGATTACTTATCTCTTATAGAAGAAAATAATAGATTTAAGCATCATTTAGCAATGCATGACTTAATAGAACTACATCAAAATACTCCAAAGTATGTACACTTTAGAATAAGATATCCATTGGTAACAAAATATGGAGAAAAACTAATGATAGAAGATGTTGGAGATATTTTCTTTGATGGTGGCGAACCTATTCATATTACAGGTTTCCATAGAGACATTACCGAACAAGAAAGACAATTGAAAATTATAGAGTCGCAAAATAGAATCTCTGCAATGGGTGATATGATGTCAAATGTAGCTCATCAATGGAGACAACCAATAGGGGCAATTAACAACACACTAAATGATATTGAATTTGATATAGAACTTGATGATATGAAAAATTTAGATGTTAAAGTATTTTTAGAAACATCAACTAGAATAAAAAGTTACACATCTTATCTTAGCCAAACAATAGAAGATTTTAGAAAACTTTCAAGTGATGAAAAACAAAAATCAAACTTTATGCCAAGACATACTATAGAACAAGCATATAACATCTCTAAAAATGAATTTATAAAAAACAATATAAGCTTTCATATTGTTGAATCAGGTAATATACCTTGTGAAATAAATGGCTATGATAGAGAACTGCAGCAAGTTGTGATAAATATACTTAATAATGCAAAAGATATATTGATTGAGAGAAAGATTGATAATCCAACTGTTACAATCTCAATTATCAATACAAAATCAGATATAACAATTATAATTCATGATAATGCTGGTGGAATTCCTGATAGCATTTTAGAAAAAATATTTGACCCTTATTTTACTACTAAACACGAGAGTATAGGAACTGGTATAGGATTATATATGAGTAAAAAAATTATACTTGAATATTTCAATGGATCTATCGAAGTAGAAAATGAAAATAATGGTGCTAAATTTAGTATCATATTACCTAAAAATTAATCTTTATTTTTTAGGTAATATCCCCATATCTTCATGAGATGGTACTCTTAGAAAAGTATATGCTGGCATGTGGGTCGGGAGAGTTATGGGGTTTGTATTTCCACTATGAACTGCTTCTAGTACCTTTTTGTTTTCAGCAACTAATTGCTTTAATTTCATAAAAAACTTTCCATCTCTTTCATAAGTTGAACCAATCTCATTATCTACTATCGCTATATCAGAACCAAAAGGTGCTACGACTTCTAACTCATCATTTGGCAGAGTTTTATACTTACACAAAAAGTGAGTTCCCTCTTCATTTACAACTCCACTTACCTGATGAGTTCCAAGTTGCATAGTAAAATCTAAACTCTGAGTATCATGTTTTTCAAATGGGCGAGAAACAAGATAAGCATCTGTATATCCACGATTTTGAAGAGACTGTAACTCATACTGATACTTTTCATCATTAAACTCTTCATCATAATAATCATCTATCGCCATTCTATAAGCTTTAGCTGTTGTTGCTGCATAATATGCTGTTTTAGTTCTTCCCTCTATTTTTACAGAATCAACTACACCACTATCTAAAATCTCTTTCATATGTGAAGCAAGATTCAGATCTTTCGCATTCATTATGTAAGTTCCAACTCCAGCTTCCTCTTCAAGTCTAAAAAGAGTCCCTGTTTCAGGATTTGCAGCATAAAGCTCATACTCAAAACGACAATCATTTGCACAAGATCCACGATTTGGAACTCTACCACTTTGAAGCGTTGAGATAAGACATCGTCCAGAATATGCAAAACACATTGAACCATGAACAAAAACTTCAAGTTCTAAATCTGGAAGCTCTTTTTTTATAGCAACTAAATCTTTTAAAGATATTTCTCTAGCTGTAATAATACGAGTAGCCCCCATCTCATGATAAATCTGAGCATCTAAAACATTCATAACATTTGCTTGAGTTGATAGATGTAATGGCATGTGGGGAACTAAATCATAACAAAGTTTTAAAACACCAGGAGTTGCTACAATAAAAGCATCTGGTTTTAACTCAGCCATCGCTAAAATATGTTTTTTTAGTAAACTTAACTGAGAGTTAAACGGAAATCCATTTATAGTCGCATAAACTTTTTTACCTCGCTCATGTGCATACTCTACACCTTCACCAAACTCTTCCATCGAAAATTCTTTTCCAGAACGAATACGAAGAGAAAAGTGAGAAACACCAGCATACACAGCATCCGCACCAAAATCAAAAGCAATTTTTAATTTTTCTAAAGTCCCAGCAGGAGAAAGCAACTCAACTTTTTTCATTAGTTTCCAAACTGTTCTAAAAGTGCTTCAATATCATCGGTTGAAGCTACATCATTATGAGTATCCCCAGCAATATGTTGAGCAGAAGAAACTCTTTTATCATCATCTATTTTACCCTCAAACAGAGTATTCATATATTTAGATAAAGCACGCATAACATTTATAACTCTTTCAATCTTTTGACGATGAATATCCTGATATTGCATAATATCCATAACACTCATAATAGAATCACCACTATTTTGTAAAATCTCAACAGCTTCATTCGTTTGAGTAAGTGCATCTTCATTTTTTTCTAGTTGTGTTTTAAAAGCTTCAACTTCGGGAAATTTTGCACTCAATGTTGTAAAAAGTTCCACATTTGAAGTTAAAATTTCTATAACAGCAGATAAGTTTTCCTCTTTATCCATTAAATCAGTACTTATACTTTCAATAATATCAAAAATTTCACTAGCCTTCTCTTCACTCTCTTTTGTAACATCATCAAGCTGATGAACCATTTTATTTTCATCAGTAGCAGGAAGTGGCCATTGGTGTGCTGTATCATCATTATATCCAAGAGGAAGTGCATCATCTACCTCAGAAACTTCATTATCAGCAACCTCTATCTCATTTTCTACTTTAGAAATCTCTTCACCATCCCCATCTTCTAATGTATCAATATCATCAGCCCCTGCCATCAAAGCATCTAATTCTTCTTGAGTCATATAAACTTCTCCATCACTAAAATTAGCTTAATTTATTTATTATCACTATAATAGCATAAATATATAAAATAGTGAGAAAATAATGATTGTCGACCTCCACAACCACACTACAATGTGTAATCACGCAGAAGGCACCATAGATGAATATATCTCCCAAGCGATAAAAAAAGGTACTAAAATATTTGGTTTTTCCGAGCACGCCCCAATGGATTTTGACCCAAAATATCGTATAAGTTTTAAGCAAATGAGTGAATATGAAAACTCCATTTTAAAAGCAAAAGAAAAATATAAAGATAAGATTGATATTCGTTTAGGTTATGAAGTTGATTATCTTGAAGGTTATATGGATGATAGAGTTTTAAATGCTGATGTTGATTATCTAATAGGCTCAGTCCATTTTATAGATAAATGGGGCTTTGATAATCCAGAATTTATAGGACGATATGAAGAAGAAGATTTAGATGAAATTTGGCAAAAATATTTTGATAGTATTGAAAAGATGGCTGAAAGTGGGTTTTTTGATATTGTTGGTCATATAGATTTAATAAAAGTTTTTAAATTTATGCCTAAAAAGAGTATTTTAGAAATCGCTAAAAATGCACTTTTAGCAATAAAAAAAGCAGATATGGTAATAGAGATAAATATGGCAGGAATTAGAAAACCAATAACAGAACCATACCCATCAAAAGAACTTTTACAAGAGGCATATAAACTAAATATCCCTATAACTTTTGGCTCTGATGCACATGCCAAAGAGCAGGTTAGTATGTTTGAAAAAGAGATTGTACAAATGGCCAGAGATGTAGGTTACACAGAGTGTGCAACCTTTAAAAAGAGAAAGAGAGAGATGATAAAGTTTTAAGCACCAAGTGCTTTTTTAACATTATCATCAGCCATTGAAATATTCCAAACTGGTTCCCAAACAACTTCAACTTCAGCCTCTTTAACATTTGGCATCTTTTCAACTGCTTCTTTTACCCAAGCTGTAATCATCTGGTGAAGTGGACAAGCTTTAGTTGAAAGAGTCATAGTAACTTTCACATTACCCTCATCATCACTAACAGCATCATAAATTAAACCCATTTCAACAAGATTAAATCCAACTTCTGGATCAATTACTGTTGAGATTGCTAAAAATATTTCTTCTTTTGTATAAACCATAAAAATTCCCTTATTTTAATTTACTCGAAATTTATCATATAAAATAAACTTCTAATGAATGCAACTGCACCAACTACTAAAAATGAAGCACCTGCTCCTATTAACATATCACTTTTTGTTAAGATTGCGATTGTTACAACTACTACACCAAGTGCTGAAAATATAAATTGAGCTTGTGAACTTTTATATGGAACCATATCTGCCAACATTGGAACTTTTTGTTTTCCAACTAATGGTGAAAATCTTTCAAACCATACAAGAAATGGAACAATTTTATAAATATGCCCTGTTATTAAAAAGGCAAAAAATCCATAAAATAATACCCAGCCACATGCCAATAATAACTCTTCACTTCCCATAATAAAATATAATACACCCAATACAATAGACACTAACATAGCTATATATGAAAACATCAAAGAAATTGCATAGACATCATTCTCTTTTCTAGGTCTTGTATCATAAATTATATATATAAGATAAAAATAAAATCCCAATGATATAGCAGATAAAAAATACCCTAAATATTCTAAAATAATTATGTTAAACATTGAAGATATTACAACAAACACAACACCTGTTGTCATCAAACCTATAGCTATCTCTAATGGTCTCATTGAAAATCCGTGAGAAAGTGTAAACATCGGGACTAAAACAACAGATAAGCCCATAATAGTTACAATAATATATCCTGCAACAACTAAATACACATGCCCACGAAGAAGTGAAGTTATATCTAGATTTATTGTTCCAGCATAAGCTAAAGCGATAAGTAATCCAAAAATAATTCCAAAAAACAAAAATGTGTTTGAGATAAGAACACTAGTCATAACTAAATTTAACTTCTCAACCTTAAAAATTGTCATAAATATTTCCATAACAAAAATCATCATTGAGACTAAAACTATTACCCCACCATAAGGTAAAAGTGCTGGAGAAAACAAAAATCCAAAAACCATCAAAACACTACCAATAAGTAGTAATGGCCAAATGGCATAAAAAAGTTCCACTCCAAAATGTCCTACTTCAAGGACAACTGGTACTAACTGAGCCATCGCACCAAAAATTATCATCATTACAAAACCAAGTAAAAAAAGATGTACAAATCCTAAAACTTCAGGATTTAAAAATGATAAATCTTCTATATTAAATGAGAATACATAAAGTGATGATATAAGATAAAAAAAACTCCCTAAAATAAAAAAGGGAGCAATTAATTTAAATGGTGGTGCAAAATCTTGCGAAATTGACGACATAAATTAAGCTATTAACCGTGGCAAGATGTTTGGTTTAAATCTGAATCTTCATTAGCATTAACACTTGTAAAAACAACTCTAACTAAACCACCATCGATATTTTCAGTAACATATTTAACGTCAGTACCAAGTTTATCAAAAAGTCCACCAGGAGCTTTATGATTTATCATATATAAAGTACCACTTGTATTTTTAATAAGTTTTAAACCACACATTGCATTAACCATTGGGTGTGGAGGACCCTCTGCTGAAGTATCAAAGTAGTAATCACTTACACCATCTTTTGCTAACTCAAAAAAATCTACTGTTGAACCTTCAACCTCTACTTTAACTGCTTCACTTGGAATATTTGACATATTTTTCCTTTTAATTGATATTCGTTATTATATTCAATATAAACTAAAACAATGTTGATTAATATCAATAACAAAAATCATTTATATAAAAATATAAAGTCTTCTTTAAAGTTAAGGTATGTATAATGCTCAACATAAAAATTATTCAAAAGGAAATATAAATGGGAAAATACATAGAATTAACAGCTGGTGATTTCGAAGCAACTCTTGCAGAGGGTGTATCTTTAGTAGACTTTTGGGCTCCATGGTGTGGACCTTGTCGTATGATTGCTCCAGTTATTGAAGAGTTAGCTGAGGATTTCGATGGTAAAGCAAAAATTTGTAAAGTAAATACTGATGAAGAGCAAGATATTGCTGTTAAATTTGGTATCCGCTCTATCCCTACTATTATGTTTTTCAAAAATGGTGAGATGGTAGATCAAGTTGTTGGAGCTCAATCAAAACAAGCTCTTGCTGACAAAATAAACGCTCTTTTAGCGTAATTTTAAAGACTAAAAGTAGTGGCTAAGAAAAGAGGTAAAAGCCTCTTCTCTTTATCTACACTACTTGCTTCTTTCTTCGGTGCAGCTATGATAGCTGCCGCCTTTGCCTACTTCAACTACAAATTTTCAGAATATAAATTTATTGACTTCAAAGATTTTGTTTTTTATGAGAAAAGTGATGTTTTCACTCCACATGCCGAGAAATACATTGTAATATTTTACTCCTCAAAAGAGAAAGGCACAATGGATAAACTTGCAAAAATAAATTTAAATCTTCCTATTTTAGCGATAGATTATTATAATGAATCAAGAGAAAGCAGCGAACATACAACCTTTTTAAGAAGTGGAACAAAAGGTTCACTAAAATTTATCCAACGCTTTAATATTTATGAATCCCCATCTATTTTTTTTATAAAGAGATCAAAAGACTCTCTTTATAAACAAGATAGTATGATACGAAAACTAGATAATTTAAATGAGTTATCAAAACAAATAAATAAACTATAGGAAGATAAAATGTCAAATATTTTGGATTGTGCAATTGTTGGTGGTGGACCTGCTGGACTTACTGCTGGACTATATACAACTCGTGGCGGACTTGAAAATGTAAC
>JAIOSY010000277.1 GCA_021107375.1 Sulfurimonas sp. | reverse complement strand
CGAGTACTCAAAATTAACAAAAAATACTGTAAAAAAGATATGCTTCCAAATAATTTGCAAGCAATTGTTGAGAGAATGCAGTTGAACTGTAAACTGTTAAATATGAAAAAGCGAAGTTACAAACTTCCTTTAGATTTGCATAAATTTATTTCTATTAGATTTGAAGATTAACTGAAAAGAGTAAAGGTGAACTAGGAAAACTTTTAATATTTAAGAATTATTAAGCGTATCAGTCCTTTACTCTTTTGTTGAAATGCACCAATTAGAATTTTAAGTTTTTAGACTTATTAAAGGTATTAGTTTTTTTCAACAATTCAGTCAATTTTTATTCACTTAATTTTACAAAGATATGAAATTTAGTTTTTTTTTAGGTGTTGATATTTCAAAATCTACTTTGGATGTTACCATATATTGTGAAAAAGATTATAAGAAATCTAAACACATTGAGGTAAATAATGATATAAAGGGATTTAAAGAAATACTTAAATGGTTAAAGGGACAAAAAATAAATGTTAAGGAAGTTTTATTCTGTATGGAGCATACAGGAATTTATGGATTAGAATTATTTGTATTTTTAGAAGAAGAAAATCTTTCATATTCAGTAGTTTCTCCTTTAGAAATAAAGCGTTCCATTGGACTAAATCGAGGTAAGAATGACAAAGTTGATTCCTTGAAAATAGCACGTTACTGTTATCTTCATGCAAAAGAATTGAAATTAAGCACACTTCCTTCAAAAAACTTACAACAATTGAAGCTTTTGCTAAATGAAAGAACTCGCATAGTAAAGATGCAAACAGTTGAAAAACAAACAATGACAGAATTCAAAAAAATCAGTTCAGATTCTTCTGTAAACAGGTCAATGAAAAGACAAGTTGCGTTTAAAGAGCAGATAACAGAAATTGAAGATGAAATGAAAAATCTGATAAATAAAAATGAAAGTCTAAAAAAAAACTATAATCTAGCTACAAGTGTTATTGGCATAGGATTAATAAATGCAGTTGTATTTATTGTGTATAGTAATAATTTTGAGGGCTTTACAGACGGAAGGAAATTTGCGTGTTATACCGGTGTTGCTCCTTTTGAGTATAGTTCCGGGACAAGTATAAAAGGCAAAACAAGAGTCAGTCATTTAGCAAATAAAAAAATAAAAACAAATCTTACACAAGCAGCAAAATCAGCTGTTCAGTATGATTCCGAATTGCGAATTTATTATAACAGAAAAGCAAAAGAAGGCAAAGAACACGGAGTAATAATGAATGCCATAAAGTTCAAACTAATATTAAGAGTATTTGCCACAGTAAAACGAGGAACTCCTTTTGTGAAAATGAGACATGCAGGGTGATTTTGACATTCGGACAATGTGAGCCGGAGGGAGTTGTTCGGCTCATTTATATCAGGTTAGATACCTGATATAAATGAAAAAGTGTACTTAAAAATAAAGCACACTCTTTAAAAATTGACTTTCGGTATAAAGCATCACCGTCGGTCATTGTTCGGCGGTACAAAAATATTATAAAAAATTATTACAAAAAATATATAAATAAATTTGTTTATCTCTTAGAATTCGCTTAGCGGTGCCAAGTTTCGATATTCATTTTTTATAACAAATTTACCTCCTCCTAAACCTGCTTTATGTTTATATTCCTTATGAGAAAAATACTTTTTAATTGTTGCTTTTAATTCTTTTAAATTCATAATTTATTTATTTTATTCTGTTTTTTATTACATAAGTTGTAAAATCACTGGTACTGCCATTAACATAGAAATTAACACTTGGTTCAATCTCAATAACCTTGTCTTGTATATTATCTAAACCGGTTCTCCATGTATTATCGCCTTTGGCAATAACTTTCGTTATTTTATTCTCAGATGTACCAATTGCATCTATTAAGGGATAAATAACTTTTTGATTATTGGTGCAGGTTGAAGTTAAATCAGCTTTTGTTACAAGATTATGAATAATACTTGTTTTTGCATCTATTACTCTATAAACATCAGGGATTGTTTAACACATCACGGATAATTTTATCAGGATTTGCTTTTGTAACATTTGCCGACCCATTATTTTGCACAGTATTATAAACAGTACGTTGACCACCCGGATTAAAAGGAACATCTTCTAAATATTTTACTTCAAGATATTGAACATCACTTTTAATCGTTGTACCTATTCTTTCTTCACCAAAAAACAAAATATCCGGTTCAAAGTTTTTACTTGTAACAGATAATTTAGGTTCAGTAATCACAAGTTTATAACCATCATCATATAATGTTTGAAATTTTGTTTTCAAAGCCTGTGGGAATGCTGATTATATATTTTGGAGCCTCTCATAAACTTTCTCAAATACTATGGGAATATTTTTAAAATATTCATATCCTTTTTCTTTTGATATTTCAATATATTCCGGAAACGCTTTCCTATGATAGTTACAAATTTCTTCAAATAAAGGATTATTATTAAGTTTTGCAAGAATAATTCTTCTGAAAGGAAATCCTGTTTCTCTTAGTATTGAATCATAATCTTCTTCTAATTCAACTTTAGTATTCACAAGTCTATCCAAAACAGATATTGAACGATACTTTTTTATTTCAGGCAATAATTGTTTTTCAATTAAAAATTCAATAACCTCTTGATATTTTGCTAATCCATCATCACTTATTGTAAAGTGTAACCAACCTGTATCTCTTACATTATCAGGAAATCTTTTTGAAACTACCTTTTTATCATATTTAAGAGAATAAGTTGTTGGAGTTACATCTTTTAAATCATTTGATTCCAAAGTAGGTAAGATTAAGAGATATAAATCTTTCCAAATATTTTCTATTTTTTGTATTGTTGAAGATGCTAATATACCTACTTCAAATCTATTATTAGGAACCCCTTGTGTTACAATTTGTGAACTGCTGATTGTATCTATAAAATCCCTTGTAACTTTACTATTCGAAAAACCTTTATTGT